>JANOFM010000028.1:0-12661 GCA_031413635.1 Alphaproteobacteria bacterium
CTGTTCACCCGTCGCGCCGTACATTGCGGCCAACGCCGTGATCACCCAGCCGTTCTCGCGGGCGTAAAGATGCTTGTCGATGCGCGGGATGCCCTGCGCCCGGCGGCCGGCGTCGTCGAGTTTGAAGTACTCCTCGCTGTGTTTTCCCTTTACGAGATCCGCGTCCATGCTGACGTAGAACGCCCCCTCCGGCGACTTGAGAAAGCCCCGCAGAAAGCGGACGATGTTCTTCGCGTCCTTGGTGCTTTTGTGTTTACGCTTAATCGCCGCGCGACTCCAGTTTGGAGAAATATGTTCTAGTTTAGCGTGCAGTTCAGGTACTTCGGGTCGAACACCGCGCCGATGACGAGGCGGCCCTTGTCGTGGACGGCGACCGAACTGCCCGACAATTCCTCGCCGGTGTCGACGTAGATCGTTTCGAAGCCGGTCGCGTCGCCAGCGGGCATCACCTTGACGACGGCGGAGGGCGACAGTTTCTTCGTATCTTGCGCGTGACCCAAGAAGTCGAGCAGACGCGGGTGAGCGCCGATCCAGAGATTGCCATCGCTGTCGACGTCGATGTTGTCGAGACCCATGGGGATAAACAATTCGTGGATGTGGGCGAGCGCGCCGGTGGTGGCGTTGCGGCGGAACGTCGAGAGTTTGCGGCCGGTGGTTTCGGCAACGTAGATTTCCGAAGCATCGGCGTTGCGATTGATGCCGTTGGCGTAGTTGAAGCCGGACGCCACCATCGTAGCCGCGCCGCCGTCGTAGTATGTCACAGTCGAGCGAGGGAGCAGCAGCCAAGTTTCAAGCTGTTCGCCGATCGCCGTTTCGGAACCATGGTCGTTGGTGGCGTAGAAGGCCTCGTGGCTGACGAGGGTGACGTCGTTGAGATTGCGCAATAGCGGGTCTTCCACGGTACGGCGCAATGTCAGCGTGAGGTTTGGCGCAGCGGTGGAATCGCCGGCGATGTCGAAGAGCATGACGTTGCTCTCGTCCTCGCCCGGATGGTTGACAACGGCAAGCGTCTTGCGGCCTGCCGCATCGGCAAAGAAACTGACACCGTGAGGGCGAAACGGCAGAGCCAACTCGGCGGTGAGCAAGCGCGGCGCGACGCCAGGCCGATCGATGGGCGCGACATAAATGCCGCCGTCCTGAGGGGGCATGGAGCATGTGGGGCAAACGCGGCGGTCGTAGGACGAGATAAACAGCATGCCCGTTTGGCGGTCGAGTTCGATGTCCTCGGCGCCGACGATGCCGGCGACGGCTTGGCATTTGCCGGCGAAATTCGAGGCCACGGTGTTGAAGTGCCCCGCAGCATTCAGGATGCGATAGACGAGTACGCCGCCGACAACGACGAGCAACACCAACACGATGCCGAGTATGCGAAGTAAGCGCCCCATCACCCTTCCCCCTTTCTATTCCGCCGCCAGTCCGGCGAACTGTAAACGCGCGAGGCGAGCGTAGAGACCGCCGCCCGCAACCAGATCCTTGTGCGTGCCTTCGGCGACGATGCGGCCTTCATCCAAGACCACGATGCGGTCGGCGCGCTGGACCGTCGCCAGGCGGTGAGCGATGACGATCGTCGTCTTCTTTTGCATCAGATTTTCGAGAGCGATTTGCACCAGGCGTTCGCTTTCGGCATCGAGGGCGCTGGTCGCTTCGTCGAGGAGCAGGATCGGCGCATTGCGCAGGATGGCACGCGCGATGGCCAAGCGCTGACGCTGGCCGCCCGACAGCGTGACGCCGCGTTCGCCCAGGAACGTGTGATATCCCTTGGGCAATTTGTCGATGAATTCGGCGGCTTGGGCGGCCTCCGTGGCGGCACGGATTTCGGCTTCGCCGGCGCTGGGCCTGCCGTAGCGCACGTTTTCGAATGCGCTGTCGCCGAAGATCACCGTTTCTTGCGGCACCAGCGCGAGGTGCGCGCGCACGTCCGAGGGCGATGCGGCTTTGATGTCGACGCCGTCGATCAGGATGCGGCCCGATTGCGGATCGAAGAAGCGTTGCAGAAGCTGGAACACCGTCGTCTTGCCGGCGCCGGAGGGCCCGACGAGCGCAATGGTCTCACCCGGTTTGATGTCGAGCGAGAAGTTCTTCAATGCCGAGATGCCGGGGCGCATCGGATATTCGAACGAGATGTTCTCGAAGCGCGCGGCGCCGCGCGCGGGCGTGGGAAACGAAACGGGCTTGGGCGGCGCTTCGATTTGCGGTCTGGTCGAGAGCAATTCCATCAGCCGTTCGGCGGCACCGGCCGCTTGTTGGACTTCGCCCCATACCTCAGACAGCGCACCCAGACCCGAGGCGACCATGACGGCGTAGAGAATGAACTGGCTGAGTTCGCCGGAGGTCATGGTGCCCGACAAAACCGCCTGCGCGCCCATCCACAACACGCCAACGATGCTGGAGAATACCAGCACGATAACGAGTGCGGTCATCGCGGAGCGCGCGCGCACCCGGCGGACGGCGGTCGCAAACGAGGATTCGACCGTGGTTGCGAAGCGTTGCCGGTCGATCGGCTCGTGGGTGAAGGACTGCACGGTCTGCATCGCATTGATCGTTTCGGCGGCATAGGCACTGGTGTCGGCGACGCGATCTTGGCTGGCGCGCGACAGGTTGCGCACGGTGCGGCCCATCAAGATCAAAGGCACCACCACCAACGGCACCGTGACGAGAACAAGACCGGTGAGTTTCGCACTGGTGATGAACAACATCGTCAAGCCGCCGACCATCATCATCATGTTGCGCAGCGCTATCGAGACGCTGGAGCCGACCGCCGTTTGGATCAATGTCGTGTCGGTGGTCAGGCGCGAAAGCACCTCGCCGGTGCGGGTGACCTCGAAGAAGGCCGGGCTCAAGCTCAAGACATGGGTGTAAAGCGCCTTGCGGATGTCGGCGACGATGCGCTCGCCGATCCAGGTAACGAAGTAGAAGCGGATGGCGGTGGCGAGGCCCAACACGACGGCAACGGCCAGGACGAACAGGAAATACTGGTCGATTACGCCTGCATTTTCGCGCGAGAAACCGTGGTCGATCATCTGCTGGACGGCGCGCGGGATGGTGAGCGTTGCGCCGGTCGAGACCAGCAGAAAGGCGAGCGCGCCGGCGATCATGCCCTTGTAGGGGGCCATGAAGGGCAGCAGGCGGCGCAGCACGCGGATGTCGCGTCCCTTGCTGCGGCCTTGCGCCTCATGGGCAATTCTGGCTGCGAGTTCGGCGCCTGGGTTTTCGCTCAAAGTGGGTCCATTGCGAATGGTTGCTTACCGCCTATATGGCACCGGGCCGGGTGCATCGCGAGGGGCAAATGTCCGCAGGGTTGCGCGTGCCCAAGGTTTTGGCTATATCCGCCCGCTCTTTAGATCGCCCCGGCATTTCGGGGGACCCGCTTCGAGGCCTCGCATCCCATGAAAAAAGAAGGTCACCCCAACTATCACTATATCACCGTGTTGCTGAACGACGGGTCGAAGTACCTGTCGCGCTCGACCTGGGGGGCCGCGGGCGACGTGATGACGCTCGACATCGATCCGACGACGCACCCGGCTTGGACCGGCGGCGGCCAGCAACTGCTCGACCGCGCGGGCCGCGTTTCGAAGTTCAACAAGAAATTCGAAGGCATGGTCGGCGGCGCGAAGAAGTAAGGCAGCTGCTTCGAGTTCCCAAGGCCAGCCATTGACGCCAGTCGAGCGAAGCGGCCGAATCTCGCCGACAATGGACATTGCACGCGAAAGTGACCGCCGGAGCTTTGGTGAAGTACTTGCCGCGGACCGCCGAGAAGCCGATAGCAACCGAAGACGCGGCCCGGCTATTTTGACGGAGTCGCCGCCAAAGTGGAAAGCTAAGAACATGCCCGATCGAGACGTGCTACTTAAGTACGCGCTTGCTGCGTTCGGCGCCGTGTTCCTTCTTGTCTACCCGTTGGCGATCATTTGGCCGTCGGATTGGACCTGGCACCACGGTGCCCCTTACGAATCCCAGTACTTCATGATGATCGTCGGGATATACGCGACGCTCGGCGTCTTCTTGCTCTTCGCCGCGCGGGATCCAAAATCAAATTTGAGCCTGATCTGGTTCACCATCTAGTCGAGCATTGTTCACGCGGCGGTCATGGCCGTCCAATCCCTAAGCGGTCACGACAACATGGGGCATTTGATCGGCGATGTTCCGGCGCTCTTGCTCGAAGCGGTGGTTCTGTCCGTGCTGGTAGCGTCGCCTAAGAAGGCATGAGCGCTCCGTGAGCGTGCGAAAAATTTAGGGCGGCCCTTTCGGACCGCCCCTGTGTCTTAAGACACCCCATTTATTCGTTACTGCATCGCTCCGAACGCCGCCTGCAGGCGGTCGAGTTGGGCATGCATGCCGGGAACGACGCTCGGTTCCTTGCCGTAGAGCAATTGGTCGAGGCGTTCGACGCGCTCGTAAAGCTGCATGGAGCGGTCAAGAAGGTCGGCCAGTTTGGGCGGGAGCAGCTCGATGGTTTCCGTGCGCTTGCCGCGGCAAATTTCGCGAGCGCCCAAGCGGTATTTGTCCTTGCCGGCTTCGTCGAGCGACATTTCACCCTCGGCGACGGCGCGTTGGACGAGCAGCCAGGACGCTACCTGCATCAACCGGGTCGTCAGGCGCATGCTTTCGCCGGCGTAAGCGAGAGCGGCCTTTGAAGGCAGAAGTTTCGATTCGGCGCGGCCCTTGCCGTCCAGATAGGTCGCGGTTTCTTCGACCATCGACATGCCTTCCTCGAACGTGCGCTTGAAAAGTTCGGAGCCCGAGAATGTCAAGGCGTTCGTCGTCTGCGCTTCGGCAGCGTTGGGCTTGTAGGCCATGAAGTCCCCTTTGATCCAGCTTTTCATGCGACCCGTCCCAGTGTTCTAAAGTTGCTGCCAAGGCCCGGCATCACTCTTGAACCATCCGATCGCTTGCCCCGACGAATCATTCGGCAAGGATGCGGCACAGTTCAAGCTTAAGATGTCGTTGCTTGCATTGTTCGCGCCAAACTTGGCACGAAAAGCACATGTCGTCACGCGAAAGAGAGTTAACATACGCATGTCCGGTAGGAGCGAGCGCATCGCGGGCATCGACGGTTGCAGCAGCGGTTGGTTGATCGTCGAAGCGAATAGCGATTTAAGCAAGGCAGAGCTTCAGTTTGCGCCGAATTGGAACAGCGTAAATTGCGAGGCAAATGTCATCGCCGTCGACATGCCGATCGGCATCTCGCGACGCGGCGTGCGGCAATGTGAAGTTGAGGCGCGCAAGCTGCTTTCACCTTATGCGGCGCGTGTTTTTAAATCTTTGTCACGTGGCGCACTGCGATTTGCGCAATCGGAATGGAAAACGGCGAATCAGTGGTCGAAAGATCAGGGATATGGCGGAATCTCCAAACAGATTTGGAACATTCGCCCCAAGATCAAAGAGATAGATCGCGCAATTGCGCCCGTAGATCAGGCGCGCATTTACGAAGCGCATCCGGAATTGGCGTTTGCGCGGCTCAATGGCGGCCATCCGCTTGATTCGAAGGACACCCCCGCTGGATTGCGCGCGCGCAAGCGTTTGTTGGTGCGCGAGGGGTTCACGAATTTAGACGGTTGGTTGCAAGATCTGCGCGGCAACGGCGCAAAGGCCGACGACCTGTTCGATGCCTGCGCCTTGACACTTACGGCAAGAAATATCTTGCAGGGGCGCGCGAGACATTTGCCAGAAGTTGTAGAGCGTGATTCGCGGAACCTAAGGATGTCGATCTCGTGTTAAAGATAGTTCACGCGGAGGCGCGGAGTTCGCGGAGTTCGCGGAGAAGAAAACGGCGACCCAATTCTTCTTCTCCGCGAACTCCGCGTGACTCTATTTTTTCTTGAACAGTGCATCCGCCGAGGAGCGTTGGGTCTCCTTGGCTTTGATCGTTTCGCGCATGCGGGCGATTTCGGTTTCGAAGTCGGCGATGCGGTTGGTCAGTTCCTCGATCGACATCATCGAGAGATCGACGGGCGCGGGTTTCTTGGGCTTTGGGTCGAAGTCGTCGAAGGCCATGGCCTGTTCCTTTGCGCCGCGGCTTTTAGCCGTTAGACATTTCAACCGCCTTCAATTTTTAGATCAAGGGGTTCCATGACCGACCTGCCCGTTCGCATGAAAGCCGTTGTCCCGGGCCAAGTCGATGGTAAGCCCGCTGCCGTGATCCAGGACATCGCCGTGCCCCAACCCGGCACGCATGAGATTTTGATCAAGGTTGCGGCGGCGGGAGTCAATCGCGGCGACCTGATGCAGGTGTCGGGCTTGTACCCGCCGCCTGCCGGCGCGCCGCAGACATTGGGGCTTGAGGCGTCGGGCACGGTCGTTGCCGTGGGCGCGGGTGCGACGCGCTGGCGCCTCGGGGATCAGGTTTGCGTGTTGGTCGCGGGCGGCGGCTATGGCGAATACTGCATCGCACATGAGGGCAGCACCCTGCCCGTTCCGCGCGGCGTGTCGCTGGTCGATGCGGCGGCTTTGCCCGAAGCCTACTTCACCGTTTGGACGAACGTCGTCGATCGCGCGCGGTTGGCACCGGGCGAGACACTGCTCGTTCACGGCGGATCGAGCGGCATCGGCACGGCGGCCATTCAATTGTTCGCGGCGCGCGGGCATCGCGTGTTCACGACGGCGGGTTCGGCCGACAAGTGCGCCGCGTGCGTGAAGCTGGGTGCCACGCGAGCGGTCAATTATCGCGAAGAAGATTTCGCCGAGGCGGTGCGGGCTTTGACCGACGGCGCCGGGGTCGATGTCATTCTCGATATGGTGGGCGGCGATTACATCTTGAAGAATATCGGCCTGCTCAAAACCGAAGGGCGCCTCGTCAACATCGCGTTCCAGCAGGGGTCGCAGGCGAACCTCAATCTGCTGATGATCATGTTGAAGCGGTTGACGATCACCGGGTCGACGCTGCGCCCGCGCAGCCACGAGGAGAAGGCCCTGATCGGCAAAGCGGTCGAGCGCGAGGTCTGGCCCTTGATCGAACAGGGGCGGATCAAACCGATCGTGGACAGCGTCTTCCCGCTCGTCCGTGCGACGGAGGCCCAGGCGAAAATGGCCGGAAGCAGCCATATCGGGAAAATCCTGCTTACCCCTTGAGGTTTTCGATTCCCCGCTTTCTTCTCGCGCGGCAAACGACTATATAGCCGCCTGAACCCCTTCATTGTGGTGAGTGTTTCTGGCCTGGCGGACGATCCCGCCTGCGCCCTAAGAGAGGATTTTGGCTATGAGCAAGCCATTGATGCCCAAGGCAACCGCCGTGTGGCTGATTAACAATACGACGTTGACGTTCGACCAGATCGGCGAATTCTGCGCGCTGCATGCGCTGGAAATCAAAGCGATGGCCGACGATATGCACCCGGAAAAAATCGTGCCGCTCGACCCCGTGATGATGGGTCAGCTGACGCGCGACGAAATCACGGCCGGCGAGAAAGATCCGCGCAAGCGCTTGGTGATCACGAAGTCTGCGGTCGAAATGCCGGACACATCGGGCAAGAACCGGCCGCGCTATACGCCGGTGTCACGCCGCCAGGACCGGCCCGACGCGATTTCGTGGATGGTGCGCAATCATCCCGAAATCACCGACACCGAGATCGGCAAGCTGGTCGGCACGACAAAGACGACGATCCAGGCGATCCGTTCGCGCAGTCATTGGAACATCACCAACATCAAGCCGGTCGATCCTGTGACGCTGGGCCTGTGCTCGCAGCTGGAGCTCGATCTTGCGGTCGAGAAAGCCGCGGCGCGCAAGGCGAAGAACGCACCGCACGAGCCCAAGGGCGCAAGCTTGCGCCCGGCGAGCGAGGCGGTGAAGGCCGAAGAGACGGAAGAAGAAGCGCCGCAGATGAAATACGACCCGGCCTCGGTGTTTGCCTCGTTCCAACGCGTGCGCGGCACGGACAAGCCTAAGGACTAAGCCTTCAGCGGCTCCGGTGCCATGTGCATCGGGGCCGGTTGGACGGGTTCGATTTCGAAGGGCTCGCGACCCAGCGTCGACAGCGGGGCCCGCACCATCATGCGATAAAGCACGAAGGCGACGAAGCTCGCGTGCATTGCTGCGGTGTAGAAGAAGATCGCGTTCATGCCGCCTAAATAAATTACGCCCGCAGCCACGATCGGACCGACTGCCGCCGCTGTGCCGTAGACGAACAGGTTGCTCGAGGCGAATTCGGTCATTTCTTCTTGGCGCGCGTGATCGTTCAGATGCGCGTTCGTCAATGAGCCGATAGGAAACGCGGTCGCGCCGTAAAGCATGCCGCCGGCGAGCAGCCAGGTTCGCGCATCGATGCCGAACGGTGCGCCCACGGCCAACATGAGGCCCGCCAGTGCCGCGCCCACCGCCGCGATGCCGATGATGCGGCGGCGATCGGTGAAGTCGGACCAGCGCCCCAGCGGCCATTGCGCGATCGCGCCACCCAGGATGACCATGGACATGAACAGCGCCACGCCGTCGCCGCTCATGCCGCGCGATTGGGCATAGACCGGGGCCAACGTCCAGAACGCGCCGCTGGTCAGTCCCACCGCAATCGCGCCGATCACGCCGACCGGCGATAAGCGGTACAGGCGCACCAGGCGCAGGCGAGCGACGCCTGCGCGCACCGGTTCGGCGAGCGTCGTAACGCCGACCGGAATCAGGCACAGCATCGTCAGAATGGTGCAGATCAAAAACAGAAAGTCGGTGCGCGGGTCGCCCAGCGTGAATACGTATTGCCCGGCGAGCAGGGCCAGATTGTTGAACGCCGCGTAGATCGTGAAAATGCGGCCGCGGATCGCGTTGGGCGTTTGCTGATTGAGCCAGCCCTCGAGCACCGCGAACATGCCGGCGGCGCAAAATCCGATCCCGGCGCGAAACACGCCCCAGACGATCGGCCCGACCATAAGCGCGTGGCCCAGCACGATCGCGCCCGTGATGGCGCCCAGCACAGCAAAAGTACGGATGTGCCCGACGCGGTTGATCAGCCGCGGACACAAAACGCAGCCAGCGACGAAGCCCGCGAAATAAGCGGCGCCCATGAAACTGATCGCGGTCGCCGAGAAACCCTCGTCATTTGCGCGCACCGGCACCAGCGTGCCCTGCAGACCGTTGGCGACGAGCATGACGATCGCCGTCGCCAGAAGCGGTGCGATCTTTACAAGATCGGCAGTGGTGACGCGGGCGTGCATGAGCGGTCTTAGCCAATGGCGTAGAGCGCGGCCAGGGCGTGGTACTGCGTCGGTTCGTCACCGGATGTGTTGCCGGGCGGAGAAGCGTTCGTTACCTTTCGCCGAAACCTACAGCCCTTGAGGATTGAGCATGGTCGGCGGACACAAGGCGAACCCCTATACGATGGACCTCGATAAGAACCCGGCGAACTATCAGTCGCTTTCGCCGTTGACGTTTTTGGAGCGTGCGGCATCGACGTTTCCCAAGACGATCGCCGTCATCCACGGCGAGCGGCGGATCAGCTATGAGGATTTCTATGCGCGGACGCGCCGCCTTGCCTCGGCGCTCGCCAAGCGCGGCATCGGCCTCGGCGACACGATCGCCGTGATTGCACCGAACATTCCGGCGATGCTGGACGCGCACTACGGTGTGATGATGACGGGCGGCGTGCTCAACGCCATCAATTATCGCCTGAGTGCGCAGGAGATTGCGTTCATCCTCGATCACGGCGAGGCGAAAGGTCTGATCGTCGACAAGGAATTCGGTGCGCTGGGGCGCGAGGCTCTGAAGCTCTGCAAGGCAAAGCCGTTCGTGATCGGGATCGAGGATGCGGACTTCGACGGCGGCGAACTGATCGGCGAAATGGAATACGAGGCGTTCCTCGCGACCGGCGATCCGGAGTTCGTTTGGTCGCTGCCCGAAGACGAATGGCAGGCGATCACGCTGAACTATACCAGCGGCACCACAGGCAATCCCAAGGGCGTCGTATTTCATTCGCGCGGGGCCTATCTGCTGGCGCTCGGCAACGTGATCGCGGCGTCGATCCGGGCGCATCCGGTTTATCTGTGGTCGCTGCCGATGTTTCATTGCAACGGCTGGTGCTTCACCTGGACCGTCTCGGTCGTCGCCGGGACGCATGTTTGTCTGAGGCGCGTGAATGCGGCCAGCATGTTCGAGGCCTGCGCGCGCTACGGCGTGACGCATATGTGCGGCGCGCCGATCGTGATGGGGATGCTGGTCAATGCGACGGCAGCCGAACTCAAGACGCTGAAGACGCGCGTCGAGTTCATGACGGCGGCGGCACCTCCACCGGCGGCGACGCTGGCGCGGATGGAGGCGGCCGGGTTCCAGGTGCATCATGTCTATGGCTTGACCGAAACTTACGGTCCCGCCGTGGTGAACGCTTGGCATACGGAATGGGACGCGCTGCCGGGCGACGAGCGCGCGCGAATCAAAGCGCGCCAGGGCGTGCGCTATCCGGTGCTAGAGGCACTTGCGGTCAAGGATCCCGGGACGATGGGGAACGTGCCGCGCGACGGGGAGACGATGGGCGAGGTGTTCTTCCGAGGCAATGTGGTGATGAAGGGGTACTTCAAGAATCCAAAGGCGAGTGCGGACGCGTTCAAAGGCGGCTGGTTCCTTTCCGGCGATCTGGGCGTGTGGCACAAAGACGGCTACATCCAGCTCAAGGACCGCTCGAAAGACATCATCATTTCGGGCGGCGAGAATATTTCCTCGATCGAGGTCGAGGACGCGTTGATGAAGCACCCGGCGGTGGGCTTGGCGGCCGTCGTGGGCAAGCCGGACGAGAAGTGGGGCGAGACGCCGGTCGCGTTCGTCGAGTTAAAGGTGGGCGAGACGGCGAGCGCGGAGGACATCATCGCTTTCTGCCGCAGCCAGATCGCCGCGTATAAGGTGCCGCGCACCATCGTGTTCCAAGAGCTGCCCAAGACTTCGACCGGCAAGATTCAGAAGTTCAGATTGCGCGAGCGGCCGCAGGAGACCTAGGGCTTCGACGCCCAGGAATCCATCGAACGCATCGCGGCGCGCATCTGTTCGTCGCTGAGCTTGTCGAACTGCGGCAAGAGGGCGCGCGCGGGATCGAGATTTGCAATCGCCGGACGATGGGCGTCCATCCAAGCGATAAGGCCCGACATGATGCGCCTGTTCGCGCGCCCGTGCGGCGACTGGGCGTCCATGATGTCGGCATTGAAAATCGGCCCGAAGCTGAAGCGTGGTTGTTCCGAAAATGCGATCTCGGAAAGTTTGGCACGGAATTCGAGTTCTTCGGATTCGAGTTGATCGCCAAAGGCTTGCTTGTCGAGTACGTGTCGCCCCTCGTGGGCGAAGAAATTGGAATCGAGTCCGATGCGGTTGAAGTCGATGACAAAGCGTCGTTTCAGCTCCTGACCGCTCAAGCCCTGAGCCATCAGACGATCGCGTATCGCGTTGCGGCCCTGCCAATCCAACCGTGACGCCAGGCCGGGCAGGAAAATGACGACGTTGCCTACCGCTAATTTGTCGTCATCTGCCGTTAGCCGCCCGATGCGATCTTCGGCTTCGGCGCGCAAAGTCGAATCTGTGACTTGATCCCAGATTCTCAGCGCGCCGTCCACATAGCCCGGGCGCACTTGGATGACGCGATCGGCATCGCCCCAACCGCCGTGCGCCTGGCGCCCATCCCAAATCCAGCTTTCATAACCGTTGGAGACAATGCGATCGATCGCAATGCGCCGGATGGTAGCCTTGTGACCATATTGCTCGATGGCATGGGGGTCATCGATGAAGATGTGACCGAAATGAAGGTCGGGGACGCCGCCCGTTTCTCCCAGATTGACGAGAGCGCCAAAACGCGCCCGCAATTCCGTATCAAGGCCGCGCCGCGAGAACGCCGGGCGCGCGCCCTGAAAGTCCAGATGCGGCCAAAGTTTTTCGCCCGCCGCGACCAAAGATTTTTGCCATGCGCCGACGATGCCATTGCGGTTTGCTACATCGCAATAGTATGCATCGGTCGCCGCGCGCATTTCAGCCAATGCCCGTGCATACGCGACCACTTCGACGACGCGCGGCATTTTCGAGAACTCGACGCTGCCTTCGAGCCGGTCATCGGTGGCGATCAATGCCGCGAGATCGAAGAACTGAGAGGTACGAAGACCTTCGAAGATTTCCGCGCGCAATTGCGCCGTCATTGCGCCAGTATGCCAGCGCGGCAGCACGTTACTCAGGCGCCGTGCGGCGGACGCCCACGGCCCCTCCTCGGCGCCTTCGCGCGCATACGAGCGCCACGCCAGAAGCGCAAGCGGACCATCGTCGAGCCGCAATGCGACGGCGAGCAACGCTTCGGAGAGTTCAAGCGGTAACGGTGGCGCATTGCTGAACGGCTGCAGCCGCAGACGGGCACGTTTGAGTTGCCTGGCATCGGCGCCGGTCTGGCGGCCGATGCTTACGCCGTTCAGCTTGGTCGTGACATTGCGCCCGTAGGAAAGCGCTGCTGTTTGGCGTTCGGCGTTGTTCGATGCCGTCGCGACGGCGGCTTCGGCGGAAGTTGCAGCCTCGTCAAAGCGATGCGTTGTCGTCAGAAACCGCGCTAGCTCAGCGTGCGTGGAGCTGAGGCCGGCGCCCATACGCAGTGCCTCGGCGAAGTAGCGTTCGGCGCTTGCGGCGTCGGCGTATAGGCGCCACGACATGACGCCAAGCTGGCGAAGGGCGGCCGCGCGATCCTTTGGCGGCTGCGCAGGCGATGCGGCGGCGGCGGCGTAGATCCGGCGC
>JANOFM010000029.1:0-7894 GCA_031413635.1 Alphaproteobacteria bacterium
CGCCGAGCGCCGCCCAATCGGTAAGCTCGAGATCCTTACCCGGCTCCAGCTTTAACTTCTTCTCCCACGCGAGCAGCCTCATCGCCAACCGCTTGAAGAAATCGTATTCGCTGACGCGGAAGGCACCCGCGACGTGATGGATCTCGGCGTTGGTCCAACCGGTGTAGCCCCTAAAATTTTCCGCGATGGTCGCCAGGCTCAGCCGTTCTTCGGAATCGCTGTCGACCGCGGACAGGGAAACCGAAACGAACGCCGACGGCAGTTGATTGAGCAGCCCGTGATTGGCGCGGGCGAAGTCGACCACGGCGCTTTGATATTGGCCGACGTGGATCGAGGCGGCGACGATGGCGCCCTGATAGTCGTGCAGGTCGATGCGCTCGCCCTGCGCCGCCGCGTCGACCAGCGTCACCTCATCGCCCTTGAACCGCAGCCTCACGCCTATGAACTCGCAAATTTTGCGCGTTTGGCCTTCGGTGGACCCGTACAAGACCAAGATTTTCATATCGTTGATACTCTCGTCCGCCCGTCTCATGTACGACAACGATTGGTCGCGAGACTTGACCCAAATCAAGAAGGCTCGGAATCAAAAATCGCGACGCGCAGGGCGCGCGTCGCGACGATTAACGATGGTCGAGCCTATTCGACGACTCAGAATCTCTGCCCGATCCTTATGCCGAACGTACGCGGCTGCGACGGCAGATCGTACGGCTGCGCACCGCACAGCGGCACCCGTGCCGGAACTTGTGTCGGACCTGTTGCAATCTGACACTCGGTCGACCGGGCAAGCGCCGCGCGATCGTCGAAAGCATTGTTCAAGTAGAAGTCGACAGTAAACGATCCCGTATCGAACCCGGTGGAAACATCGACCAGGGTGTAAGACGGTAGACGGCCAATGATGGCGGATTCGACCGACCGCAGATCCAGGCTAACGTCTGCGGAATATACGAGCGAACTCTGCGCGTAGGCGTTCCACCCGTTGAAGTCGAACTCGTAACGGCCGGTCAAATTGGCCTTGAAGTTCGGAGTCACCGGCAACTCGTCCTCCGAACCGTCGACTGCCACGTTGCCCGAGAACTCTGTTTGCAAGAGCGTCGCCGACCCCGTGAGTCTGAAATTGTCGCTCACGGCCCATGCGAGGTCGGACTCGATTCCTTTGATAGTCGCGGAACCTGCGTTGATGATCTGCGTCAACCCGCTCGTACCCAGGAACGAGTACTGTAAGTCCTCCCATTCCTCCAAAAAGAGGGCACCGTTCAAACGCAAGCGATTGTCCATCAATGTCGTTTTCCAACCGAATTCGTAATTGGTCAGCGTATCGGAGTTGTACGGTCCGAAAATCGCCCGCCGGTTGACGCCACCGGGACGAAAGCCCGTCGACCAGGTCGCATAGATCATCCGGTCGTCGTCGATCTTGTAGGACAGGTTTACACGATGCGTCGTGCCGTCCTCTTCGATCAGCTTGTTGAGGTTCGTGCATGGCGCATCGGGCGTCATCGGCACGAGGCCGACACCTTCGGGCAGTGGAGGTGGAAGGAGACAAACGGCTTGACCGGTCTGGCTGCTGAAACCCGCGCCAAAGCCGAAGAAACCCTCCAGCGAGTTCTCGGTCTTGAACAGGCGCAAGCCGCCGGTCGCCGTCAGTTTGTCCGTGAGATCGTAAGAAATTTCGCCGAACAACGCCTTGTCGACGTCGATGCGCCTTTGCGATGTCAGCCAGATCGTGTCCGGCAACGTGGGAACCTCGAAAGAGTCGGTCAAATCTTTGATCTGATAGCGTTGATAAATGTCGTGCTCCTGGCGTTGGAAGAACAATCCCACCAAGAAGCGGAGGCGATCCTCGGCCGAAGAGGCAAAGCGCAACTCGTGGCTTTCCTTCGTATAGCCGTCGCGTGCTTTGATGAACTGCGCCGGATTGATGGCATCGCCGTTGTTATCGACGAAGTAGGATCCGTAACCCAGCACCGTGTCGTAGAAAAAGCCGTAGTCGGCGTAGTCCAAATTCCCGTCGACCGTGCGGTCGAGATAGGCGCTGTTGTAGGTCATATCGAGATTGGCGATTTTGCCCTCGACGGTCAGCGCGGCAAGCGTCCAGCGGTCATGCGAATTCTCGGGGAACCAATGCGTGACCTCGAGATCGCCAACGGCAGGATCGTAGAAAAACACACCATTGGTTTTCTGATCCTGCGCCATGACCATCGGCGTCACGGTCCAGTTTTCATTGAGATCGATGCGCAGAGCCGCGCGCGCACCATACGTATCGACGTCGTTGTAATCGTCTTTTGCAACGTCGAAATTGTCGTCGAGAATCCCTGGTGGCGCAAAGTCGAACTGGTAGAGCCGCGTGCCTCTCACATTATCGATGAAGCCGGCATCATGCTGAGCCCATCCGACCAGCCGAATGGCAACGCTCTCCGACAGCGGCGCATTCACATAACCTTCCGCGCCATAGCCGATGCCGCCGTGATCGACGGCATTGACCTCGGCTGAATAGGCGGCGGCAAATTCGGAAGGATCGGGCTTGTTGGCGATGATACGCAACGTGCCGGCCTGCGAGTTTGCGCCATAGAGCGTGCCTTGCGGACCCGCCAACGCCTCCACGCGCGCGATGTCGTACATATGCACGTCGAGCGCGCCTTGGATCGTCGTGATCGGAATCTCGTCGAGATAAGTGCCGACACTGGGCGAGGGGCCTGAGTGGTTGCGATTCTCGCCGCTGGCCACGCCGCGCATATAGACGCCGACAAATCCCGGGCTGGTTGGTTGGATCGTGACGCTGGGCAGGAACTTTGCGACGTCGTTGACGTCCGAGACCTGCAATTCCTCAAGACGCTTATTGCCGAGCACTTGAACACTTTCCGGAACGTCTTGCAGCTGTTGTTGGCGTTTCCGCGCCGTCACCGTGACCTTTTCGATCTGTCCCTTAACCTCGGGCTTGTCCTTTGCGTCCTGCGCCGTGGCCGGCGCGATCCCGCTCAACGCAGTTGTGGCGAGCAACAGGCTCATCCACTTGGCTCGTGTGCGCCATGCGCCATTCGATGTGTTCGTCATTCTCAGGTCCCCCAACCACATACTCGTGTGTCTTCACCAAACTTTGGTCATGCGGCTCCCGGATAGGAATCGCCGACCGCCCCCAGCGCCTCGCGCAAGGGGCCAAGCCATTGTTCGAAATGACGCCATTGCTCGACGCCGTCGCGGAAGATCGGTTGGCGCACCTGTTCCGAACTCGCCGTGCGCACCGCGCGCTCCGTCTCGTTGAAGCGCAAACACGTCTCTTCGAATTTAAGCCCGCAATAGGCAAGCAGCCGGCGGATTTCGCTTTCCGTGTCGCCGACCATGCGCTCGTAAAGCACTCGGTGCACCCGGCCGGGCAGCACCTCGTCGAAATGCGCCATCAACGCCACGTAGTCGCGATAGTAACGCCCGAGTTCTCCGAGATCATACGAGAACGTCTGCCCGCGCGCGAAATGCTGCTTGAAGGCGGAAAAGCAATTGGCCATCGGATGGCGTCGCGCGTCGATGATCTTCGCGTTGGGCAGGATCATTTGGATCATGCCGAGATGAGCGAAATTGTTCGGCATCTTGTCGATGAAGAGCGGCCGTCCGGATTTGCGCTGAATGCGCGTGCGCGCGAGATATTTCTCGCCCAGCGCCTGCAGCTGCCCGCTGTCCAAGGCGGCAAGTCTATCGAGATATTTTGATCCCTCGGATTTGTGTTTCTGCTCGCTCAACTCGCGCGCCAGCATCGTCAGATCGGCAAGCTCCATCGTGCCTTCGACTTGAGAATGACTCGACAAGATCTGCTCGATCAATGTCGATCCGGCGCGCGGCAGGCCTACGATGAAGATCGGGTCGGCGTCCGGCGCGCCCGATCCCGCGCGGCTCTCGAAGAACGCGCGCGTAAACAACGCCCGCGACCGCTCCAGATGCGCGGTCGTGTCCTGCGCCTTGTAGCTCACGCTCGCTCGGCGCAGGCGATTGCCCTGATCGTAGTGCGAGAACGACGGGGCGTACTCGGCAGCATCTTCCAGCGCCTTGCCGAGCGAAAAATGCAAATGATAGCGGTCTTCGTCTTTGAGATCGGCGCGCGCCAGCACCTTGCGCATCGCCGCGACGTCGCCCTGCGTAAAGCGAAATGTCTTCAAATTGGCCAGGCTCCAATAGGCCTCGCCGAAGGACGGCACGAGTTCGATGCTTTTGCGATAAGCAATGATGCATCCGTCCTGCCGCCCCGCCGTCCGCAACGTGTGCCCGTAACTCAGCCACATCCGATGATCGCGCGGAAATTCCTTCAGCATCTGCGCATAAAGCGCGAGTGCGCCGTCGTACTCGCCGGTCCGCGCCAGCGTCGCGGCCTTCAAATTGCGATAGCTTGGGTTGCGCGGATCGCTCTCAAGCAGTCGGTCGATTTCGGCGAGCGCATCGGCGGACTTCTGCTGGCGGAAAAGGACGATCGCATAATTATGCCGCGCCGCCTCGAAACTCGGCGCCAGCTCAAGCGCTCGCGACAGCAACTTCTCCGCATCGCCGTGCCGCCCCAGCCGCGCCGCCACCTCCGCCAACATGCGGATCGCCGCGACATCGGTCGGAAATTGCTTCAAATGCACGCGCAGCAAACGCTCGGCGATGGGGATTTGATTGTCGCATAGCGCACGCGCCGCCTGCATTAAACGCGGATCGCTGGTCGAGCTGCGGATGTAATCCGCGTAGGCTCGGTCGGCAGCCTCGTTGTCGCCCGCGAGCGTCGCCCGATCGCCGAGCGCGCGATAGGCTACACTCAACAGACGCTGCGCCTCCCGCTGACCCGGAACCACTTTCAGGATTTCAGTGGCTTGCTCGATCGCGAGCGTGGGATCGGCCGCAAGCAAATGTCGCGCGTGCGCCAATGCCGTCGCAAGACCACCGGCCTGTTCAGCCACAGCCATCCTCATCCACCGGCCCCCCAAGCCGAATGGGAATGTTCACGCCATCACGTAATGGTTGCAACATCGCGACAGCGAAACCGGCGGACAAGCGTCGGGTCACCTGCGGAATTGGTTGGAATTGGTGCACAAACGGCACGCGCAAGAGGGGTCACTCGCCTGAGAGGCGAGTTCAACTCACGCCCCCGGCACCGCCGCCCGCGCCAGGGCATCGGCCGCCTCGTTCATCTCGTGCCCATCATGCCCGCGCACCCAGCGCCAGGAGATCTTGTGGTGCGCACGTGCGGCATCGAGCCTCTGCCACAAATCGATATTCTTCACCGGCTTCTTGTCGGCGGTCTTCCAGCCTTTTTTCTTCCAGCCGTCGATCCACTTCGTGATGCCGTCCTTCAGATACATGCTGTCCGTATACAGATGAATGTCGCAGGCGCGCTTCAAGGCCTCCAGCGCCGCGATCGCCGCCATCAGTTCCATGCGGTTGTTCGTGGTCAAAATCTCGCCGCCCGAAAGCTCGCGCCGCTCCGTCTTGAAGACGAGGATGGCGCCCCATCCGCCGGGCCCGGGATTTCCCGAACACGCGCCGTCGGTATAAATCTCCACATGGTTCATTCCGGCCACCCGTAAGACGCGGCGCCGACGGCCGACTGGTGAAAACGCAACTTCGTCAAATACTCGATCGGATCCTTCACGCGCACCAGCGCGCCTTCGTCGCGATGGATCCAGTCATAGAGCCGCGTCAATAGAAACCGGAACGCCGCCCCGCGCGCGAGAATGGGCAACGCCACCACCTCGGCCGGCTTCAACGGCCTGATCGCGCGATAGGTCGACAGCAACGCGCGCCCCTTGGTGATGTTGAACGCGCCGTCGGCTTCGAAACACCAAGAGTTCAAGCACACCGCAATGTCATAGGCGTAGGCGTCGTTGCAGGCGAAATAAAAATCGAACATCCCCGACACGCGGCCGTCCATGAAGAACACGTTGTCGGGAAACAGATCGGCGTGGATGACGCCTTCGGGCAATCCGCGCGGCCAATGCTGTTCGAGCCAGCGCATTTCGGAGGCTATCAACGCCGCCAATCCCATGCGCACGCTATTGGCCTTCGCATCGCAGGCGCGCACCAAAGGCTTCCACCCGTCGATCGACAACGCATTCGGCCGCGAAAGCCCGTAGTCCGCCCCCGCAATGTGCAGCCGCGCCAACGCCGTGCCCAACTCGCCGCATTGGCTCGCATCGGGCCTGCGCGGCGAAAGCCCCGACAGATAGGTGACGATAGCCGCCGGCCGCCCGTTCAGTTCGCGCCACGCCCGACCGTCGCGCGCGCGAACGGGCAGGGGGCATTGAATGCCCTTCGCCGACAAATGCTCGAGCAACCCGAGGAAGAACGGCAGATCCCCCTCCCGCACCCGCTTTTCATAGAGCGTCAGGAAGTACGATCCGCGTTCGGTGCGCAGATAAAAATTGGAATTCTCGACGCCCTCGGCGATGCCCTTGAACGACAACACCTGGCCAAGATCGAACGCGCCCATGAACGCGGTCAAATCGGAATCGCTCACATCGGTGTATACGGCCATGGGGAGGTAATAGCGCCTTCCGCGCAATTTTCAACGCCGTCAAGAAGATGAACCACGAAGGACACAAAGGACACGAAGAAGTCACGAAGAGTCAGTGCACAACTTTCGTCCGCTTCTGCGCCTCAAGTTTGTTTGGGCGCGGAACGCGCCCGCCCTCTTCCCTCTTCGTGCCCTTCGTGTCTTCGTGGTGAAATTTTCTTGTTCACGCAAGCGCCCGCGGCAACCGGAACTGCACCGTCTCGCGCGCGGTCTCGGTCTCCTCGACCGTCACGTCGTAGCGCGCGCGGAAGGCGTCGATCACTTCGGTGATCAGCACATCGGGCGCCGACGCGCCCGCAGTCAAGCCCACCACATGCGCGCCCTCTATCATGCCCCAGTCGATATCGCTCGCGCGCTGCACCAAGGCCGACGCCCGCACGCCGGCCCGCTCGGCCACTTCCACCAGGCGCATGGAATTCGACGAGTTCGGCGCCCCGATGACGAGCAGAACGTCGGCGCGCGGCGCGATCGCCTTCACCGCCTCTTGCCGGTTCGTCGTGGCGTAGCAAATGTCTTCCTTATGCGGCACGGCGATCAAGGGAAAGCGCGCCTTGAGCACGCCCACGATCTCCGCCGTATCGTCGACCGACAGCGTCGTCTGCGTGATGTAAGCCAACCGCGACGGATCGACCGGCGTAAACGCTTGCGCATCCGCCACCGTCTCGATCAGCTTCACGGCGCCGGGCGCGAGCTGCCCCATCGTGCCGATCACTTCCGGGTGCCCTGCATGCCCGATCAATACGATCTCGCGACCCGAATCGAAATGCCGCTCCGCCTCGACATGCACCTTCGACACCAGCGGGCAGGTTGCATCGAGCGCGTTGAGCCGCCGCTCGCGTGCATGGATCGGCACCGCTTTCGGAACGCCGTGCGCCGAGAACACCACCGGCGCCCCTTCGGGCACCGCGTCGAGCTCCTTGACGAACACCGCGCCCTTTTTCTCAAGCCCTTCAACGACAAAGCGGTTGTGCACGATCTCGTGGCGCACATAGACCGGCGCGCCGTATTTGGCGAGCGCGCGCTCCACGATTTGGATCGCCCGGTCCACCCCCGCGCAAAACCCTCGCGGCGCAGCCAGAAGTAGTGTCAGCGGTTTCTTTGACAAGGCAGGGACCATCACCTAACGCTCTCCCCAATATAGGGGGTAAGTGCATGAAAGACCCAGAGAAAGGTCACGTTGCGGGACGCGTGCCAATCGGCGTCGATGTCGAGCCCGGCAAGTCTTACTGGTGGTGCGCCTGCGGCAAGTCGCAGAAACAGCCCTTCTGCGACGGCAGTCACAAGGGCTCGGCCTTTACCCCCATCGAATACAAAGCCGACCAGGCCAAGAAGGTCTTCTTCTGCGTCTGCAAGCAGACCGCCAAT
>JANOFM010000030.1:0-8896 GCA_031413635.1 Alphaproteobacteria bacterium
CGAAATTTCCTGCAGCACCTCGGGGGGGAACGTGCTGAGATCGGGCAGCGGCTCCTGGGGCTCGAGCCCGAAGATTTTTCTCAAATGCGCCTCGATATCGCTGACCGGCGCGCTGCGATAGTGCTCGTCGTTTTCGCGCGGTTGCAGCGGCCACAGCGTGACCGCACGCCCCACCACCTCGGACAAGGCGGCGTGCACCTTGCTGTCGTCGCTGTTGATGCGCCGCCCGTCGGACAAAGCGATCTCGGCCTTCGGCACCGGATCGGCGGGAGTCTCCATCAAATAGCGGGCCGAGCAATTCAACAGCCCCGCAAAGTGCTTGGCGCCGCGAATGGTCTTGTCGGTCTCGTCGCGCACCGCCCAACCGCGATCATAAGGAATGCCGCCCATACCGAGCATCGTGTCGTTCAGCCGCTCGCCGCGCATCGACTTCACGGGATAGCGCCAGATTTCTTTGACCGATGCATGAGACATTCACAAACTCCAATAAGTCAGGCCCTTCGGCACACTCGCCGGATCGATTACCGACTTCACGTCGATCAACACACCCTGCGGCTTCAGCTTGGCGTAGAGCTTTGCCGGATCGACCAAGAATTCGCGATGCGGCACCGCCAGCACCAACGCATCGAGATTCTTCGCCTGGCTCAAATCCGTCAGCGCGATGCCGTATTCGTGCACCGCATCTTCCGGCCGCGCCTTGGGGTCGCTGACCGTCGCACGCACGCCGAAATTCGCGAGTTCACGCACGATGTCTGGCACGCGGCTGTTGCGCGTATCGGAGACGTTCTCCTTGAACGTAAGCCCCAATATCGCCACCCGCGCATCGTTGAGCGGCGTCGTATTGCGGCTGAGAAAGCGCACGAGGCGTTGCGCGATGAATGCGCCGACACCGTCATTGATCCGCCGGCCGGCCAGAATAACGTCGGGGTGATAGCCCAATGTCTCGGCCTTGGTGGTCAGATAATAGGGATCGACGCCGATACAGTGCCCGCCCACCAAACCCGGCGAGAACGGCAAGAAATTCCATTTCGTCCGCGCCGCCTTCAAAACGTCGGCGGTGCGAATGTCGAGACGGTCGCAGATCAAAGCCAGCTCGTTCATCAGCGCGATGTTCAAATCGCGCTGCGTGTTCTCGAGAACCTTGGCCGCTTCCGCGACCTTGATCGATGGCGCGACATGGATGCCGGCATCGATGATCGCGCCGTAAAGTCGCGCCAAGGTTGCAGCGGTTTCCTTGTCTTCGCCGGCCACAACTTTGACGATACGCGCCAGCGAATGTTCTTTGTCCCCAGGGTTGATGCGCTCCGGCGAATAGCCGAGCCTGAAATCGGAACCCTGATTCAATCCCGAAACTTTTGCGAGTATCGGCCCGCAAAAATCTTCTGTTAAACCTGGATAAACCGTCGATTCGTAGCAGATGATCGTTCCGCGTTTCAGCGCGCGTCCGACCGCTTCCGAAGCCCCGCGCAACGGACGCAGATCGGGCCGCTTCTGATCGTCGATCGGCGTCGGCACGCAGATAATGAACACGTCCGCGCCTCTAAGGTCGTCTGGATTATGTGTGAAGGTCAGTTGAGCCGACTCAAGTTCGTCGCGCGATGTCTCGCCCGTCCAATCCTCGCCGGCGGTGAGCGCGGCCACGCGCCGCTCGTCGATGTCGAAGCCGATCGTCCCGGGAAATTTTGCGGCAAAGCCCAACGCGACGGGCAACCCGACATATCCAAGACCAATCACCGCAATCCGCTCGCTCATGCGTGCAAATCCATTCCTGTTCGACGGGGAACGCATCGCATTTCCCGAAGCGATTTTTCGGCCCGCATAGGGGCGCTGGCCTCAGCGCCTGTCAAGCGCGAGGGCGGGTATTAACCGATGCACCGCGATGACTTAGCCGCCTGGTGGACCAAGCCGGAGCATTTACTGCTTGCGGCGTTCCTTGCGATCCTTGCCTGGGCGCCGTTCCCTTATGGATCGAACCGTCTATGGGCGGAACTCATTCTCGGACTGGCGCTCGGAGTTGCCCTGTTGACATGGTCGGGAACCGTGCTCACCGGCCTGACAAGCGTTTCGTCGTCGACCAGACGTCTGCACGCCCCGGCATTGTGCATGGGGTTCGCCTTGGGCTGGGCGGCCATTCAGTCGTTCGACTTGCAAGGGTTGTCGTTGCTGACGGGATTGAAAATGTCCGCGCTCGCCCATCCGATTTGGTCGATGTCGGCAAACGCCACCGGCGCCAAACCGGGGGCCTACGTCTCGGTCGATCCGGAATTGACGCGACAAGCAATTTTCGCGGCGGCACTCTGCGTTGCAGCGTTCCTGCTCGCGTTCGAACTGGCGCGCGAACGCACACGCGCGGCGACGCTCTTTGCCGGTGTCGTCGTCATCGGGATGGGATATGCCGCGCTGGCCTTCGCCGAACTTTATCTGGATATCGACTTTCATTCCTGGATCATGCCCGATCCGAAGGGTCTCACGGGCCGTCTGGCCGGGCCATTCGTCAACCCGAACCACTTTGCGACCTTCACCGCGCTCAGCGGCCTCGCGGCACTCGGCATGTTCGTCGAGACGCTGCGCCAGGCGATCGTATGGGATCGCGGCGGGAAGGTCTTTGCGCGCACGGCGCTGCATGCTCTGACGGGCCCGGCGTCCGGCTGGCTGATCGCAACCATCGTGCTGCTCTCGACATTGCTGCTGACCCAGTCGCGCGGCGGCGTCATCGCGTTCTTGCTCGGCACGCTTGCGCTGGTTGTTGCACTTGCGATCGGTCGGCGCTTGAACGGAAGCGAAGCGCCAGGCAGGCGCGCGATGGCGGCGTTCCTCATCGCCGTCGTTGCAATCGCAGCGGTGATCAGCGCCGACCCAATACTCGGCCGCGTCCAATATCATGGCATGGAAGACACTGCGCGCGCCGCGCTCTCTCGCTCCACTTTGAGCGCGACCGACGCCGCGCCGCTCCTCGGACACGGGTTTGGTGCCTTCCAGCGTTACTATCCATTGTTCTCCGACGGCTCCGTACCGGGCGACGTCGACGAAGCCCATAACGACGTGCTGGAAACGTTGGCCGATCTTGGTTTGTTGGCGGGCCTCGCCTTCATGGCGGCACCCGCGCTCCTTGCCGGCATGTGCTTGGCGGGCTGCCTTCGTAGACGGCGCGATCGTGTCTTCCCGGCGGTAGGCTTTGCCGCATCGGTTGTTGTCGGCGCACATGCCTTCGTCGACTTCAGCCTACAAATACCGGCCGTTGCGGTCACATACGCAGCCGTTCTGGGCGTGGGCGTCGCGCAGTCATGGCGCACCGGCAGCGACTTGGTGCGCTGAGCCCTCGGCTTGACTCCTGGGGGCCGCACGGCTTCTTTCCCGGCCAACTGCTAAATTGAGGTCACGCATGGGCCGCGCACTGACATTTCCGGGACAAGGCAGCCAAGCCGTCGGCATGGGCCAAGCGTTGGCGGAAGCCTTCGCGACCGCGCGCGAACTGTTCGAAGAGATCGACGAAGCGATCAAGCAGCCGCTCTCGCGTTTGATGTGGCAAGGTCCCGAAGCCGATCTGACGCTCACCGAAAACGCCCAGCCCGCGTTGATGGCCGTGAGCCTTGCCGTGATGCGCGTGCTCGAACAAGACGGCAAACTCGTTTGGGGCAAGCACGTCGCATTGGTCGCCGGTCATTCGCTCGGCGAGTATTCGGCGCTGGCCGCCGCCGGCGCACTTTCCGTCGCCGACACTGCGCGACTGCTAAAAATTCGCGGCCGCGCGATGCAGCGCGCCGTACCGGTGGGGCAGGGCGCGATGGCGGCGCTTCTCGGCGCCGAAATTGGTCAAGCCGAAGAAATCTCGGCCGAGGCGACGAAAGGCATGGAAGTCTGCGTCGTCGCCAACGACAACGCGCCCGGTCAAGTCGTGATTTCCGGCCACAAGGCGGCAATCGAACGAGCCGCCGAAATCTCGAAAGCCAAGGGCGTCAAACGCGCCATGATGTTGCCGGTTAGCGCGCCGTTTCATTCGCCCTTGATGGAACAGGCCGCGCGCGAAATGGAAGACGCACTCGGCAGCGCCAACATCAGACCGCCGCGCGTGCCCGTCATTTCGAACGTCAGCGTAAAACCCGAAAGCGATCCCGACACGATCAAGCGCTTGCTGGTCCAACAAGTTACCGGCCGCGTCCGATGGCGCGAAACGATCGAGAGCATGCGCGGTCATGGCATCACTTCGGTCGTCGAAATCGGTTCGGGCAAAGTGTTGACCACGATGGCCAAACGCATCGACAAAGACCTGACCTTGATCTCGGTCGAAACGCCGCAAGACATCGAGGCGTTCCTAAAAACGCTCTAAGCGAAAGGCCTCAGCGTATGTTTAGTCTCAATGGCAAGACTGCCCTGGTTACCGGCGCCAGCGGTGGCATCGGCAGCGACATCGCCCGCGTCCTTCATGCGCAAGGAGCGACCGTCACGCTGTCCGGCACGCGCAAGGACGCACTGGAGACATTGAAGAGCGATCTGGGCGATCGCGCTCACGTCGCCGTCTGCAATCTCGGCGAGGCCGCACAAGTCGACGAACTGCCCAAAGTCGCCGAAGCCCTCATGGGGGGGCTCGATATCCTGATCTCGAACGCCGGCATCACGCGCGACAACCTGTTCATGCGCATGAAAGACGACGAATGGGACGAGGTTTTGCGTGTGAATTTGACGGCGACCTTTCGCTTGTCGCGCGCGGTCTTGCGGCCGATGATGAAAAAGCGCTGGGGCCGCATCATCTCGATCACGTCCGTCGTCGGCGTCACCGGCAATCCGGGCCAAGGAAACTACGCGGCGGCAAAGGCAGGCCTAATCGGCATGACGAAATCGCTGGCTCAAGAGATCGCCTCGCGCAACATCACCGTCAACTGCGTGGCCCCCGGCTTCATCAAATCGCCGATGACCGATGCGCTCAACGACCAGCAGCGCGAAGCCATTATGGGTCGCATTCCCGCCGGTCGTTTGGGCTTAGGCAAAGACATTGGCGCCGCGGTGGCGTATCTTGCCAGCGAGGAGGCGTCCTACATCACCGGCCAAACGCTGCATGTGAACGGTGGAATGGCCATGATTTGAAGGGCTTAACCCTCTCCGCCTGGCAGTTGGCAAGCCTGGCAGAGGTATGTTACCAACCCGCACAATTTCCCGTAGGGCCGGATTCTCAAGATAGGGCCTGTTGGGCATCCAATCTGGCTTTATCTCTTCAAAGGACGAAAAAATGAGCGATGTCGCTGAGCGCGTCAAAAAGATCGTTATCGAGCATCTGAACGTCGAAGCCGAAAAAGTCACGGAGAACGCGAGCTTTATCGACGATCTCGGAGCCGACAGCTTGGATACGGTCGAGCTCGTCATGGCGTTCGAAGAGGAATTCAGCGTCGAAATTCCCGATGACGCGGCCGAATCGATCGTCACCGTCGGCGACGCCGTGAAGTTCATCAAAGAGAAAGCCGCTTGACGGACGGCGCCTCATCTCCGCTTTCCACTGATCGCACATGAGCACGCGCCGGGTCGTCGTCACCGGACTGGGGATGGTCACGCCGCTAGCCTGCGGCGTTGAGGAAACCTGGTCGCGCATTCTCGACGGCAAATCCGGCGCACGGCCGATCACCACCTTCAGGGTTGACGATCTGCCGGCACGCATCGCCGCCAACGTTCCGCGCGGCGACGGCAGCAACGGAACCTTCAACGTCGACCAATGGGTGGACGCAAAGGAACAGCGCCGCGTCGACGATTTCATCATATTCGGGCTCGCCGCCGCCCAACAGGCCTTCACGGATTCGGGGCTCGTCCTCGACACCGAGGAGAAGAAATATCGCGCCGGCGTGCTGATCGGTTCGGGCATCGGCGGCTTGCCGGGTATCGAAGAAGCCTCGATCACGTTGCACGAGAAGGGCCCGCGAAAGATCAGCCCCTTCTTCATCACCGGTCGTCTGATCAACTTGGTGTCAGGTCAAGCCTCGATCCGCTTCGGACTCAAGGGTCCCAATCACGCGGTCGTGACGGCCTGTTCGACCGGCGCCCACGCCATTGGCGATGCCGCGCGCATGATTATGCTCGACGACGCCGACGTGATGTTGGCGGGTGGTGCTGAGGCGGCGATCTCGCGCCTCGGTATGGCAGGGTTTGCCGCGTGTCGCGCATTGTCGACCGGCTTTAACGATCAGCCTCACCGCGCCTCGCGTCCCTACGACAAGGACCGCGACGGCTTCTTGATGGGCGAGGGCGCGGGCGTCGTCGTTCTCGAGGAACTCGAACACGCCAAACGCCGTGGCGCAAAGATCTATGCGGAAGTGAAAGGCTATGGCCTGTCGGGCGACGCCTTTCACATCACCTCGCCGGCCGAAGACGGCGAAGGCGGCTTCCGTGCGATGCAAATGGCTTTGAAGCGTGCCGGCATGATGCCGTCGGATATCGATTATGTGAACGCTCACGGCACCTCGACGCCGGTGGGCGATGAAATCGAATTGCGCGCGGTCGAACGCCTGTTCGGCAACGCATCCGATCACGTGTCGATGTCATCGACCAAATCGTCGATCGGCCATCTATTGGGTGCCGCCGGCGCCGTCGAAGCGATTTTCTGTATTCTGGCGATGCGCGACCAAATTTGCCCGCCCACGTTGAATCTGGATAACCCCTCGGTTGAATCGAAGATCGATCTCGTGCCGCACAAGCCCAAAAAGCGGGCTATTCGGGCGGCTTTGTCGAACTCATTCGGATTTGGCGGGACAAACGCCACTCTCATTTTGACCGCAGCCCCGCAATAGTTAGAATTTCGGCTTCCCGAACCCTCGCTCGGAGCCTCAGCCGTTGCGCACTGTATTCCGCGCCTTCGTTGCGCTCGTACTTCTCGCCGTCGCCGCCGGCGGCTTTGCCTTTTGGTATGTTCTGACCGAATTCGATGCGCCCGGTCCGCTTGCCGCGAACGAGGTAGCCGACACGACCGTCGCAATCCCGCTGGGAACCGGGCTCAATCAGGCCGCCGCAATTCTCGAACGCGAAGGCGTCGTCCACGACGGCATCGTTTTCCGCGCCGGTGTGATGATCAATCGCAAAGCGGCGGCGCTAAAGGCCGGCGAATACGCGATCCCATCCGGCGCCTCGCCATCGCAGATCATGAACATTCTGATCGAAGGCAAATCGATCGTCTACAAGTTGACGCTTGCCGAAGGTCTGACCAGCGCCATGATCGTCGAACTCGTGCGCGCGCATCCCACGCTCACCGGCGACGTAGCCGAGACTCCGGCCGAAGGTTCGTTGCTGCCGGAAACTTACATTTTCGACCGGGCCATGACGCGCCCTGCGTTGATCAAGCGCATGCAGGACGATCACAGGCGCGTGCTCGACGAACTATGGGCCGGCCGCGCGGCGAACCTGCCGATCGCGACCAAGCAGGAAGCCGTCATCCTTGCCTCGATCGTCGAGAAAGAAACCGGCGTCGCCGACGAGCGCCCGCGCGTCGCGGCGGTATTCGTCAACCGGCTGCGCAAAGGCATGAAACTCCAATCCGATCCGACGATCATCTACGGCCTGACCAAAGGCGTGCCGCTGGGTCGCGGTATCCGCCAAAGCGAATTGGACAAGCCGACGCCCTACAACACCTATGCCATCGTGGGTCTGCCGCCGACGCCGATTGCCAATCCGGGAAAGGCCTCACTGGCCGCCGTGCTCAACCCGGCGCAGACCGAAGACTTGTTCTTTGTTGCCGACGGCACCGGCGGTCACGCCTTTGCTTCGACGATGGCCGAGCACGAAAAGAACGTACAAAAGTGGCGTGAAATCGAACGCCAGGCTGCGTCTCCACCGCGTTGAGCGGTTCCGCGCCTGAGCCTAGGATCGCTTTTATGAGTCGCCCCGACCAACGCGAGGCACCGATGTCGCTTTCCAGCATGACCGGCTTTGCGCGCACGCAAGGCTCGCAAGGCCCATGGCGCTGGCACTGGGAAGTGCGCAGCGTCAACGCCCGCGGCCTCGACATCAGAGTGCGCGTGCCGGAAGGCTTCGAAGGCCTCGAGCAGCCGACGCGCATGCTGGCGAACGAGCGATTTGCGCGCGGCGGCATCTCGGCGACCTTGACCCTCGACGCCGACCCGGCGCGCGGCGCCGTGCGCGTCAATCCCGAGTCATTACACCAAGTCCTGACGGCGCTACGCACGCTTGAAGGGCAAGTGAAAGCCGACCCACCACGCCTAGACGGCATTTTGGCGCTTCGCGGCGTGCTCGACACGCAAAGTCCGGAACTTTCCGAAGCTGAGCTGGCGGTTCGCGACGCCGCCGTCCTGAGCAGCCTCGCTGCGGCGTTCGACGCGCTCAAGGCCGCAAGACGCGAGGAAGGCGCGCGCCTTAATGCCGTCTTGCGTCAGCAAACGGAACGTATGGCAACCCTGGTTGCCGAGGCCGAAAAACTCGCCGAGACGCAACCCGAGCAATTGCGGGCGCGTTTGAAGTCGTCGATCGACGAAGTTCTAAAGACTCGAACCGGCCTGCCTGAAGATCGTTTGGCGCAGGAAGTAGCCCTGCTGCTCGTCAAAGCCGACGTGCGCGAAGAAATCGACCGCTTGAAATCGCATCTGACCCAAGCCCGCACGATGTTTTCCGCCGGCGGGGCGCAAGGCCGCCGCCTCGATTTCCTGGCGCAGGAATTCAACCGCGAAGCCAACACGCTGTGTTCGAAATCCTCAGACATGCAATTGACGCGTATCGGTCTTGAACTGAAGGCCGTCATCGACCAACTGCGCGAACAAGTGCAAAACATCGAATGACCGACGCCGACATCAAACGCCGCGGTATGATGCTGGTGTTGTCGTCGCCATCGGGCGCGGGCAAGACGACGCTGGCCAAGCGCTTGCTGGAAACGGATCCCAACTTCACGATGTCTGTGTCGGTAACGACC
>JANOFM010000031.1:0-1900 GCA_031413635.1 Alphaproteobacteria bacterium
GAATCGTTCGTCGATGCCGGCCGCCCAATCGCCGCGGCGGAAATTTATGCGCGCGGCGACAGCGTGGCGCGTGGCGTTTCGTTCGGCGACGGCGAGCGCCTCGGGGCTGATGTCGACGGCGACGGCGGTCGCCTCGCGCCACTCCGTCAGCAGGCTGACGATCAGGCAGCCGGAACCGGTGCCGAGATCGAGGATGCGCTTGGGCGGTGTGCGTTTGAATTCCTCGAGCGCGGCCTCGACGAGCGTTTCGCTGTCGGGGCGCGGGATGAGGACGGCGGGCGAGACTTCGAAGTCCAGGCTCCAGAATTCGCGGCGGCCGAGGATGTAGGCCGTCGGTTCGTGACGCGCGCGGCGGGCGACGGCTTCGTCGAATGCGCCGGGCGCGGCTTGAAAGAGGATGCGGGCTTCGCGCATCGGGTCTTCGATGCCGGCGGCAGCGAGGCGGGCGGCGGCCTCTTGCAGCGTCACGCGCTGCCACCTTCGTCGAGTTGGGCGAGGCGTTTGGCCTGATCGTCGTTGACGAGGGCGTCGACGATTTTGCCGAGCGCCATACCCGCCATCACCTGATCGAGATCGTAGAGCGTCAGGTTGATGCGGTGGTCGGTGCAGCGGCCTTGCGGGAAGTTGTAGGTGCGGATGCGTTCGGAGCGGTCGCCCGAGCCCACCTGATCCTTGCGGTCGGCCGCGCGCACTTTGTCGAGGCGCTCGCGTTCGGCGTCGTAGATGCGCGCGCGCAGGATTTTCATCGCCTTGGCTTTGTTCTTGTGCTGCGATTTTTCTTCCTGCATCGCGACGGCCACGCCGGTGGGCAAGTGGGTGATGCGGACCGCGCTTTCGGTCTTGTTGACGTGCTGGCCGCCGGCGCCGCTGGCGCGATAGACGTCGATGCGCAGGTCGGAATCGTTGATTTCGATGTCGACGTCTTCGGCTTCGGGCATCACGGCGACGGTGGCGGCCGAGGTATGGATGCGGCCCTGGGCTTCGGTCGCGGGCACGCGTTGCACGCGATGGACGCCGGATTCGTATTTGAGTTTGGCGAAGACGCCCGAGCCGTCGACGCTGCAGATGACTTCCTTGTAGCCGCCGAGATCGGAGGAGCTTTCGCTCATGATTTCGAACTTCCAGCCCTGATTTTGCGCGTAGCGCTGGTACATGCGCAGCAAATCGCCGGCAAACAGCGCCGCCTCGTCGCCGCCAGTGCCCGCGCGGATTTCGAGCAGCGCCGAGCCCATATCGGCCGCGTCTTTCGGCAACATGAGCAGCTGAACGTGCTTTTCTAGCGCAGGGAGGAGCGATTGATTGGACGCGAACTCATCGCGAGCTAATTCTTTGATGTCGCGATCGGACTTTGGATCATTGATAATCGTGAGTAAGTGAACCTGCTCGTTTCGAAACTTTTGGAGATTCCTAATTGCGACTACGATAGGACCGAGATCCGAATATTCCTTGGCGAGCTTGGCAAACGACGCGCCGTTGCCGTCGGAGGCCATGCGCGCTTCGATTTCCGAATAGCGGTCGAGAATACGGTCGATTTGGGCGGGCGCGATCATTTTCTTCCTGGGACCGCGGGCATCCTTGCCCGCACTTTGTGAAGCGACGATTCAGTAAGAGCGGGCAGGATGCCCGCGGTCCCAGGAAGGAACGCTTGCGTGGCTGCTCTGCTCATCTATTTCGCCGGCGAGAGCGCCGGCGTATTCTCGCGCTTGGATTCGATGTCGGCGGCTTTCTTTTCCACCAGCTCGACGATGTGTTCAACGAGGCGTTCGTTGTCCATCTTATGGTCAGGCTTGCCGGCGATGTAGACCATGCCCGACCCTGCCCCTCCGCCGGTGAAGGCGATGTCGGTTTGCGCGGCTTCGCCAGGGCCGTTGACGACGCAGCCGATGATGGAGAGCGACAT
>JANOFM010000032.1:0-71368 GCA_031413635.1 Alphaproteobacteria bacterium
ACCCGCAAGGAACGCCGCACCCGCGACGACAAGCGCATGGCCCATATCGGCTTCTCCGATTCCTCGGGTATGTATGAAGCCGTTGCCTTCTCCGAAGTCCTCATCCAAGCCGGCCAGCTTCTCGATCCCGGCAAGTCGGTCGTCGTCTCCATGGCCACGCGCTGGGACGGCGACGATCTGAAGCTGCAAATCGTAAGCGTGCAGGGCCTCAACGAAGCGGCCGCCCAAACCGGCGCGGGCTTGCGCATCTTCATCGGCGACCCGAAGCCCTTGACCAGCATTTCCGAACGCCTGAAAAACCAAAAAGGCAAAGGCCTCGTCTCGCTCGTCTTCCCGGTCGAAAAAGGCGAACGCGAAGTCGAACTCGAACTCCCCGGACGCTATGCGGTGACGCCCGCGCTCAAAGGCGCGATCAAGATTGTGCATGGGGTACGGGAAGTGGAGGAAGTCTAACCAATCACTGTCATCCCGGACAGCAAGACGCGTTACCCAAACGCATTCGCGTTTGGACGCGTCTAACTTCCGGGATGACAACCTTCAATTCAGCTAAATCGCCTTCGCGATCCGGCCCAGCGCCTCGCTCAACCGCTCCGGCGATTGCGCGAAACAGATGCGAATGAAGCGGTCGTTCTCGGTATCGCCCTTCGGCCCGAACGCGATGCCAGGTGCCACGCCCACCTTGGCCTCGTCGAGCAACCGCTTGGCGAACGCCATGCTGTCCGTCATGCCTTCGACCGCGATGAAACCGTAGAAGGCGCCAGCCGGTTTCGACCAGCTCATTCGATTGTTCTCTGCCAGAAATTTCTCGACGATCGACAACCCGTGCCGGCAACGCTCGACCTGCCACTTCACGAACGCATCACCCTTGGTGATCGCTTCGATTGCGCCGTACTGCGCGAACACGGTGGCACCCGTGTTGTTGTAGGCCGACATCTCCGCCATCTGCGTGCCCAGCTTGCGCGGATGGATCAGCCACCCCACGCGCCAGCCCGTCATCGCCCACGCCTTCGAAAACGTATTGACCACGAACACTTCGTCGTCGGGTTCGGCGATCGCGGCAAAGCTCGGCGCCGGCGTGTCGTAGACGATGGGCGTGTAGCATTCGTCGGATATGACGGCGATGCCGCGCTTGCGCGCGAAATCCAAGATCGCACGCTGCTCTTGGCTGGTCATGATCCAGCCGGTCGGATTGCTGGGTGAGGCAAAGAAGATCGCCTTCGTCCGCGCATCCGCGGTCTCAAACAGGCGGTCGAGATCGAGCGTCCAGGGCAGGCCATGCGCGCCGCCGCTCAAGCGCACGAAGCGCGGCTCGGCCCCCAACCCTCTGATGGCCTGGAAAATATTTGGCCACATCGGCGATATGATGAGAACGTTGTCGCCGGGTTCGCACACGCATTGCAGCGCGATCTGAACGCCCATCATCGCGGCACCCGGCACCGTCACCCGGTCGAGCTCGATCTCGCGGCCCGACTGGCGCGACGCCCACGCCGCGATCGCCTCGCGCAATTCCGTCACCCCTCGCGTGAACGTGTAAAACGTCTTGCCCTGATCCAAGGCCCGCTTCGCCGCCTCCCGAATGTAATCGGGCGTAACGGTGTCGCCCTCGCCGAACCACAAGGGGATGATGTCGGCCCGGCCGAGCCCCAAATACGAGACCTCGCCGATCCCATTGCGTTCCAAGTTCCAAATGGCAGGGCGGATGGCGGTCATCGGGCGGATTGGCTCATTTGTCGCGTTGGGGCCAAGCTGCAGCCCTTGCGTGCCCTGGCGCAAGCCCCTATATCGGCGCCCATTCCACACGCGGGCTTTGGGTTGCCCGGCCGTCATATGGCGGGCCGCCCTCCGGTGCTGGGTCTTTCGGGATCCGGTGATAGGTCCGCGGAGGCTCAACCGGTTAAGGAGACCAAAGCCAAATGGCTTTACCTGACTATTCCATGCGTCAGCTCTTAGAGGCTGGCGTGCATTTCGGGCACCAGACGCATCGCTGGAACCCGCGCATGTCGCAGTACCTCTACGGCGCGCGCAACAAGATCCATATCATCGACCTGACGCAAACGGTGCCGTTGCTGCACACGGCGCTGAAAACCGTGCGCGACGTCGTGGCTCAAGGCGGCCGCGTGTTGTTTGTCGGCACCAAGCGCCAGGCGTCGGAACCGATCGCCGACGCGGCCAAGCGCTGCGCCCAGTACTACGTCAACCACCGTTGGCTCGGCGGCACGCTGACGAACTGGCAGACGATTTCCAATTCGATCAAGCGCCTGCGCACGATCGAGGAGACGTTGAACGCCGGCGCTTTGGGCTTGACGAAGAAAGAGGCTTTGAACCTACAGCGCGAGCAGCAAAAATACGAACGCTCGCTCGGCGGTATCAAGGAAATGGGCGGTGTGCCCGATCTTCTGTTCGTCATCGACACGAACAAGGAACAGATCGCCATCCAGGAAGCCAACAAGCTCGGCATCCCGGTGGTGGCCGTCGTCGACTCGAACTCGAATCCTGAAGGCATCTCGTTCCCTATCCCGGGCAACGACGACGCCGCGCGCGCACTTACGCTGTATTGCGATCTCGTCGCCCGCGCCGTGATCGACGGCCTGTCGCAAGCCCAGGGCTCGTCGGGTGTCGATGTCGGCGCCGCCGAAGAAGTTCCGCTGCAGGAACTTCCGACCACGCATTGAAGTCTCGCGCGCCGACGCCTTGGCGTCGCGCGCGAACCAACTCGAACGAGTAAGGAGATCTCCCCATGGCTGACATTACAGCCACGATGGTCAAAGACCTGCGCGAGAAAACCGGCGCCGGCATGTTGGATTGCAAGAACGCGTTGAACGAAACGAAGGGCGAAGTCGAAGCCGCTATCGATTGGTTGCGCAAGAAAGGCCTGTCGAAGGCCGCCAAGAAAGCCAGCAACATCGCGGCCGAAGGGCTCGTCGGCGTGACCGCGCACGGCGGCACGGGCGCGGTCGTCGAGGTCAATTCGCAAACGGATTTTGTCGCGCGCAACCCGGAGTTCCAAGACCTGGTTTCGAAGGTGGCAAGCTTGGCACCGAAGGCCGAGGGCAATCGCGATGCGCTTGCTCAAATGCAATTCCCCGGCGCCGCTTTGGATATCGATGCGCGGATCAAGGCACTCGCCGGCACGATCGGCGAAAATATCGTCCTGCGCCGCACGGCGTCGCTGCACGTTTCGCCGGGCTTGGTCGCAAGCTACGTCCACAATCAGCAGGCTCCCGGCCTCGGAAGATTGGGCGTGCTCGTGGCGTTGAAGTCGACAGGCAGCGCCGAGAAACTGGCCGCCTTGGGCCGCCAACTCGCAATGCACATCGCGGGCACGCCGACCCCGCCGCTGGCCTTAAAGGCCGAGCAAATCGACCCGGCCGTTGCCGAACGCGAGAAGGCGATCTTCGCCGACCAAGCGCGCGCCTCCGGCAAGCCGGAAATCATCATCGCCAAGATGGTCGAAGGCCGGATGCGTAAGTTTTACGAGGAGGTGGTGCTTCCCCATCAGCCCTTCATCATGGACCCCGATAAGACGGTCGAAGCCTTCGTGAAAGCGGCCGAAAAAGACGTCGGCGCGCCCATTTCCATCGAGGGTTTTGTGCGTTACGCCCTTGGCGAGGGTATCCAAAAAGAAGAAACTGACTTCGCCGCCGAAGTCGCAGCCGCAGCGAAAAGCTGAGGAAACCAAAAAAGGGCCGCAACCGATGACATCAGCGCCGATCTACCGCCGGGTTCTTCTAAAGATTTCCGGTGAGGCGTTGATGGGCTCGGGCAGTTACGGCCTCGATTTGCCGACGGTCGATCGTATCGCCGGCGAAATTAAAGCAGCCCTCACGATCGGCACCGAGGTCTGCGCGGTCATCGGCGGCGGCAACATCTTCCGTGGACTGCAGGCGGCGGCCTCCGGCATGGAACGCGCCAGCGCCGACTATATGGGCATGCTGGCCACCGTCATGAACGCGCTAGCCATGCAAAACGCGCTCGAACGCGCCGGCGTGCCGACGCGCGTTCAATCGGCCATCCCCATGACGACCGTATGCGAGCCCTACATCCGCCGCCGCGCTATCCGCCACATGGAAAAGGGCAGGGTGGTGATCTTCGCCGCCGGAACCGGAAACCCGTTCTTCACCACCGACACGGCCGCCGCCTTGCGCGCCGCCGAAATGGGCGTGGACGCGCTGATGAAAGGCACCCAAGTGGACGGCGTTTATGCCGCCGATCCGAAGAAGAATCCTAAGGCCGAACGCTACGATCGCCTGGCCTACATGGATGTCCTGTCGCGCGACTTGAAGGTGATGGACGCCTCCGCGGTGTCGCTGGCGCGCGAAAGCGGCATCCCGATTGTAGTGTTCAACATCCACGAAAAGATGAACTTTGTTCGCGTGCTGCAAGGCAAAGGCCTTTGCACCGTGATATCGAACTGAAAGCAACGGGGGAATCACACCCGCGGGAGGACGCGATGGCGCAAAGCAAACCCTTTGATATGGAAGATCTACAAAAGCGCATGCGGGGCGCGGTTGCGACCTTGAAGCACGAATTCGCCGGCCTGCGCACCGGCCGCGCGACTGTTAGCCTGCTCGATCCCGTTCATGTCGACGCCTATGGCAGCTCGATGCCACTCAACCAATGCGCAACCGTCAACGCGCCGGAACCCCGCATGCTGACGGTCCAGGTCTGGGACCGTGCGCTCGCCATCGCCGTCGACAAGGCGATTCGCAGCGCGGGTCTCGGGTTAAACCCCCAGGTCGACGGCCAATTGCTGCGCATTCCCATTCCTCCGCTTACGGAGGATCGCCGCAAGGAACTCTCGAAGATCGGCTCGAAATATGCCGAATCGGCTCGCGTCGCGGTGCGCAACATCCGCCGCGACGGTATGGAACATTTGAAAGCGCTCGAAAAAGAGCACCAAATCAGCGAAGACGAACATAAGAAACAGCATGATAAGGTGCAAAAGGCGACCGACGCACACATCAAGGAAATCGATGAGGCGCTGGCGGCCAAGGAAAAGGAAATCATGCAGGTTTAGAAACGCCTGCGGGTTGTCGAAGTCGAATGCCGCCGAACGCCTCGAGTAGCCAAGAACAAGCGCCGCCGCGCCATGTCGCCATCATCATGGACGGCAACGGGCGTTGGGCAAAGGCGCGCCTTCTGCCGCGCCTGATGGGTCACCGCGCCGGAGTGGCCGCCGTCCGCGCGACGGTGCGCGCCGCCGCCGATCTCGGCCTTGAGTATCTGACGCTCTACGGTTTTTCCTCCGAAAACTGGAAACGCCCGCGCACCGAGGTCAATGACTTGATGGGCTTGTTGCGTCTCTACATTCACGACGACCTCGAGGAACTCCATGCCAGCGGTGTCGAGATTCGCATTATCGGCGCCAAGACGCAGCTCGAAGGCGACATCATCAAGCTGATCGAACACGCCCAAGCGCGCACGCGCGGCAACACCAAACTCAAACTGATCATCGCCTTCAACTATGGCGGCCAGGACGAAATCGTCGAAGCCGCGCGTCGCATCGCCCAAGACGTCGCGGCCGGCAAGATGGCGCCCGAGACGGTCGATCGCGAACTCTTTACCTCCTATCTCGCGACCGCCGGCATCCCCGATCCCGATCTGGTCATCCGCACCAGCGGCGAACGCCGCCTCAGTAATTTCCTTATCTGGCAAACCGCCTATTCGGAATTCGTTTTCACCGACACGCTGTGGCCTGATTTCACGAAAGCCCACCTCGCCGCTGCGATCGGCGAATTTCAGGGCCGCGAGCGGCGCTTCGGCGGCCTCTCGCTTGCCGCGGGCGGGCGGCCGTGATCGCACAGCCATCGCGTTCTACACTCTGGCCCCGCATCCTCGCCGCAGCGATTCTCATCCCCTCGGCTCTGGGCGCCGTCTATCTCGGCGGCTGGGTCTTGGCGGTCTGGACTGTTGCGGCAGGGCTCGCCATGGCGCGCGAATGGGTCCAAATCGTTCACCGCGAAACTTTCCAATGGCGCTTTGCCCTCCACGCCGTTGCCCTCGCGGCCTCCCAATCGCTGCTCGCGTTGGGACACGCGAGTTGGGCCTTCACAGCGATTTTGCTCGTGGCGCTGTTGGGCAACATTGCAACGCGGGCGCGAAACGAACCGGGCATCTGGGTAGCGCTTGGCGTGGTCTATATTGCGATCCCGTGTCTCGCCTTTGTCTGGCTCAGGAACATGGAACCCAACGGCCTCTGGACGGCGGTCTGGCTGCTCTGTGTCGTCTGGGCGACCGATAGCGCCGCCTATGTTGCAGGCTCGGCCCTAGGCGGACCGAAGCTCGCGCCGGCGATTTCTCCGAACAAGACATGGGCCGGCGCCATCGCCGGGCTAGCCGCCGGGGCTCTCGCCACCCTAGTCTTGTCCCAGTTGGCTGGTGTTGTAGCGGTATGGCCATTTGTCGGAGCCGGACTCGTGTTGTCGCTGTTGACCCAATGCGGTGACTTGGCCGAGTCCTCGCTCAAGCGCACCTTCGGCGTAAAAAACGCCTCCGACCTCATTCCCGGCCACGGCGGCGCGCTCGACCGGTTGGACGGATTGATTTTTGCGACGCTTGGACTGGCCGCTTACGTGGACCATTTCGGTCTCTCGCCGATCGCATGGGTCGGCCTGTGAGCGGGCGGGCGCCGCGAACGGTCACGGTCTTGGGTTCAACCGGCTCGGTCGGCATCAACACGATCGAGCTTATCGAACTTCATAACGCCAGCGCTCCGGGGACGTATCGCGTCGCGGCACTGACCGCGAATTCCAACGTTCGCGAATTGGCGGCTCAAGCGCGGCGTTTGAAACCGGAATTCGTCGCCGTAGCCGACCCGCACGCATACGCGAACCTAAAGGAAGAGCTGGGCGGTTCAGGCGTCAGACTGGGTTCGGGGGCCGCCGCCATAGAAGAAGCGGCGTCGCTCTCGTCGGCCGACTGGGTGATGGCGAGCATCATGGGCGCGGCCGGATTGCGCCCGACACTCGCGGCCGTTTCGCGCGGCGCAACCGTGGCGCTCGCAAACAAGGAGTGCCTGGTCTGCGCCGGAGACCTTTTTATGAAAGAAGTCCGCCGCAGCGGCACCACGCTTTTGCCTGTCGACTCCGAACACAACGCGGTGTTCCAAGTCTTCGATCCCAGCCAATCCCGCGCGATCGAGAAAATCACCCTAACGGCATCGGGCGGTCCTTTCAGAACCTCGTCTGCGGCCCAGATGGCGAATGTGACCCCCGCGCAGGCCTGCAAGCACCCCAATTACGCCATGGGTGCGAAAATCTCGGTCGATTCCGCAACCCTAATGAACAAAGGGCTCGAGCTGATCGAAGCACACCATTTGTTTGGCACACCTCCTGAACGGTTGGCCGTTGTCGTTCATCCGCAGCAGATTATCCATTGTCTGGTGGCCTACGTGGATGGAACCGTCCTTGCGCAATTGGGAAGCCCGGATATGCGTACGCCGATCGCCTATGCCCTTGGCTATCCTGACAGGGTTGCCGCCCCGACCGCGCGCCTTAACCTTGCAAGGTTGGGACAGTTGACCTTCGAGGAGCCCGACCTCGACCGATTCCCCTGTCTTGCCCTGGCACAGCGCGCTTTGGGGACGCTGGGCAGTGCCCCGACGATCCTAAACGCGGCCAATGAGGTCGCAGTGGAGGCATTCCTGGCCGGACGGATTGGCTTTTCTGCTATTGCGCGCATTGTCGAGACGGCGCTGGACACCTGCGAGTCGAGCGGCAGGGCGCCGGAGACGATCGAAGAGGCCCTCGCGCTCGATGCGTCGGCAAGGTCCTGCACGGCAAGGCTCCTGCCGAACTGAAGACGATATCGTAAAAAAAATCAGAAACTCAACAGGAAACCCAGGAACAAAGCGATGGATCTGCCGACGACATTTCTGGGTTGGGCCTATTTGATCGGCGTCGGCGGACTTGGCTTCGTCTTCGTCATCACGCTGGTCGTCTTCGTCCACGAGCTCGGGCACTTTTTGGCTGCCAGATATTTCGGCGTCCGCGTCGAGAGTTTCTCGATCGGATTCGGCCGCGCAATCGTCGGCTTCACCGATCGCCACGGCACTTATTGGAAAGTCGGTTGGCTGCCGCTCGGCGGCTATGTAAAATTCTGGGGCGATGATGGTGTTTCAAGCGCACCCGATCACGAAAAAGTCGATCGCGCCACCGCTGCGGAGCGCGCAGGCTCCTTCCATCACAAACCGCTCTATCAGAAGGCGATAGTGGCTCTGGGTGGACCGGTCGCGAATTTCATCCTGGCCATCGTGATTTTGGCAAGTCTTTTCCTAATCTACGGGACGGTCGCCATATCCCCTCAAATTGGGGCAATAAGGGCCGACACGCCAGCGGCGGAAGCGGGCTTCCAAGTCGGGGACACGGTGCTCAGCATAAACGGGCAGCCCATCACCGAGTTCGAGGGCATTGTTCGCGTCGTCACGGTCGCAAATGACAGCGCGCTCGATTTTCGCGTCATGCGAGGCGGCCAAGAATTGACCATCCGCGTGACGCCCCGCGCCATTCAAAAGGAGGATGTGCTCGGCAACAAGATCATGGATCCTGGCATCGGCATCTCTCCGGTGCGTCCGGGAGAAGTCGCAAATATCGTCCCGGGATCTCCCGCCGAAATCGCGAGTCTCAAAGTCGGCGACATCGTGATTGGCGTGAACGATTTGCCCGTCCAGTCGCTCTCCGATATTTCCAAGGCGATGACCGAGGCTAACGCCCGTCCAGTGAAATTCACGATTGTACGCGAGCAGCAAGACGAAAAAACCAAAAAGAGCGAACGCACGAAGCTGGATATTCAGCTGACGCCGTTGACGGTCAGCAGCCCCGATTCGGACCCGGACGACGTTGTTCTGAAGGCCGCAGGATTTGGCGTGACCGTCAAAGGATCGCCGAAAACTGAAATATTGGTCACGCTGGGACCGATTCAGGCCTTCGTGAAGGCCGTCGACACCGTTCGATTTATCGTAGTTAAAACGTTGTCATTTATCGGCCAGCTGTTGATGGGCACCGGGGACTATCAGCAGTTGTCCGGACCGATAGGAATCGCCTCGGTTTCCGGCCAGATTCTCGTTTATTTCGGTATTGTAACGCTCATCAACCTGGCGGCGGTGTTGTCCGTTAGCATCGGTTTACTTAATCTTTTTCCCATCCCGATGCTCGACGGGGGACATCTCCTGTACTATGGCATAGAAGCTGTACGTGGGCGTCCTTTGGGGGAACGCGCGCAGGAGCTTGGGTTTCGGATTGGCTTTGCACTCGTGATCAGCCTGATGCTGTTTGCAACGTGGAACGACATTACAAAACTTTTGGTTTCTTAAATTCGAACGCAATACGACTGACCACCGACGACGAATCTGATTAAGTGCTTGCAGTAACAGTTATGGCGGCCGCGGGGCGTGATCGAATGATAAGAATACTGGGAACGGCGTTGGCGTTGTGTGTGGCCGCGTTTATCGGCGCCACGGCTGCGTTCGCTCAGCAGGCTGACGGCCCAACGGTTCAGCGCATCAACGTCGAAGGAAATCAGCGGATCGAGGAATCGACCGTCCTGTCGTACATGGTCCTTCGCGAAGGCCAGGCATATTCCCAGCAACAAGTTGATCAGTCGTTAAAGACGCTCTACGGCACCGGCCTGTTCGCCGACGTGCAGATCCTTCAATCGAACGGCACCGTCACCGTGAAGGTGGTCGAAAATCCGATCATCAATCGCATCGCCTTCGAAGGAAATTCGAAGGTCTCGCAAAAGACGCTCGACGACGAAGTTCAGTTGAAGCCGCGCATGGTGTTCACGCGCTCGAAGGTTCAATCCGACGTTCAGCGCATCATCGAAATTTATCGCCGCTCGGGCCGCTTCGCCGCGCAGGTCGAACCCAAGACCGTTCAACTCGCGCAGAATCGCGTCGACCTCGTCTTCGAAATCAACGAGGGCCCCACCACGGGCGTCAGCCGAATCATCTTCATCGGCAACAAGGAATTCAGCGACGGCACGCTGCGCGACAAGATCGCGACCGGCGAATCGATTTGGTGGAATTTCCTTCAGTCGAACGACAACTACGACCCCGACCGCCTGACCTTCGACCGCGAGCAGCTGCGCCGATACTACCTGTCGCAGGGTTATGCCGACTTCCGCGTCATTTCGGCGGTAGCGGAACTGGCGCCCGACCGCAGCGGCTTCTACATCACCTTCACGATCGAAGAGGGCGAGAAGTACAATTTCGGCAAAGTCGAAATCGACACGAAGCTTAAGGATATTCAGCTGGGCGATTTGCAGGAGCTGATTCGCTTCTCGGGCGGCGAGCAGTACAACGCCGAAATGATCGACAAGAGCGTCGATGCCTTGACATTGGCTGCAGGCACGAAGGGTTATGCCTTCGTCGATATCCGCCCGCGCGTCAGGCGCAACAAGGACGATCGTACCGTCGATGTCGTCTTCAAGATCGAAGAAGGCCCGCGCGTTTATATCGAGCGCATCAACATCGTCGGCAACACGCGCACGCTGGACAAGGTCATTCGCCGCGAAGTCCGCTTGGTCGAAGGCGACGCGTTCAACCGCGTCCTGATCAATCGCTCGCGCTCGCGCATCCGCGGCCTCGGCTTCTTCAAGAAAGTAGAAATCACTGAAGAACCGGGCGGTTCGAACGATCGCACCGTGCTGAACGTCGAAGTGGAAGAGCAATCCACCGGCGAATTCTCGGTCAGTGCCGGATTCTCCTCCGCCGACAACATCGTCGGCGCCGTCAGCCTTACCGAAAAAAATCTTCTTGGCCGCGGCCAATTCCTTCGCCTTCAGGTTTCGATCTCGAGCATCCGCCAGCAAGTCGACTTGCGTTTCACCGAGCCGTACTTCCTCGATCGCAACATGCAAGCCGGCTTCGACCTCTACAACACGCATTCGACCTACGACGAGTCGTTCTACGAATCGGACATCAAGGGCGTGGGCTTGCGCCTCGGCTTTCCGCTATCCGAGTACGGACGGCTCGGGCTGCGCTACACGCTGCGCCAGGACGACATTCGCAACAACAATCCCCTCCTCACGCCTGCGGAAAAGGAATTCTTGCAATCGAATGGCGTGACGCTGCTCTCGCTGGTCGGTTTCACCTACGCTTACGATGAGAAAGACGATCCGATCGAACCGAAGAACGGCTTCGATTTCCTTCTCAGTGGCGATGTGTCCGGCCTTGGCGGCGACAAAAGTTACGTCAAGACCGAACTCAGCACGAACTGGTACAAGCGCCTTTGGTTCGACGAGTTGGTACTCAATGTCGCAGCGAGCGCCGGCTATATCGTGGCATACGGCGACGAAGTTCTGGAAATCAACGATCGCTTCTTCAAGGGCGGAGGCTCTTTCCGTGGATTCAAGACATCCGGTCTTGGCCCCCGCGAAACCGTGTCCGGCAACGACGTTTCGGTGGGTGGAGAGGCATTCGCAATTGGCACGGTGGAACTCCGTTTCCCGAACTTCCTGCCTGAGGAATTGGGTATTAAGACCAGCGTATTTAGTGACTTCGGAACGGTGGGCATCGTGTCCGATAAGCCGGCTTGTACGGTTACGCTTTGCATCGAGGACGAACTGGCTCTGCGCGCTTCCGCCGGCGTCAGCGTTTATTGGAATTCGCCTTTCGGTCCGGTCCGCCTTGATTTCTCCCAGATTTTGAACAAAGAAGACTACGACCAAACCGAGTCTTTCCGCTTTAGCGCGGGAACGAAGTTTTAGTTTCGCTCCAGGAGTTACAATCACATGAAGACGACAAAGGCCCTTTGGGCCGTTGCCGCGTTCGCGGCAGCAACGTTCACGTTCACCACGATCGCCAATTCGCAACCCGTGCCGCCAAAGCCGGCGGCAGCAACGGCGGCAAAACCCGCAACCGGCCGCGCACCGGCAGCGATCATCCTCTTCCTCGACCGCGGCACGGTTCTTCGCCAGTCGGCCGTGGGCAAGGGCATGTACGCCCAGGTCGAAGCGCTGGCCAAAAAAATGGAAACCGACTTCGCGCCGGAGAACAAAAAGCTCCAAGCCGACGTTCAAGCTCTCCAGAGCCAGGCCCCCGTCCTTTCGCCGGAAGTCCGCCAGCAGAAGGTCAAGGAACTCGAGGCGCGCCGCCAGGCCTTCCAGAAGAAGGTCCAAGATCGCCAAGCAGCGATCCAAGCCGGTTTGGCGAACTCGCGCACGACCGTCGAAAAAGCCCTGGGCCCGATCCTCGAGAAGATCATGCTTGAGCGTAGCGCCAATTTGCTGCTCGACCGCGGTCTCGTCGTTCTCGGCGCCACGGATCTCGACATCACGCAGACCGTGATTGGACGTCTGAATACGTCGCTCCCGAAAGTCACCGTCACGCCGGTCGCTCCCAAGGCCGTAGCGTCTCCGAAGCCGGGCGCAGCTAAGCCGCCGGGCTAGTAACCCGTCATTCGAACTTTGGGGGCGCGAAGACGGCGCTCTTGAATTTCGGGCGATCCAAGCCGATAGAGGATCGGGCAACCAGGCCCGGTCCTTTCTCTATTATGAGCCATGGCCGACTCAAGATTTTATGACAACTCGGGCGCGTTGACGCTCGCTCGCATTGCCGAAATCACCGACAGCCGCATTGCAAGCGGCGCGAGCGGCAAACTCATTTGCGACGTCGCGGCTCTCGACGACGCCCGCGCCGATCAACTCTCATATTGCGAAGGCGCCAAATTCAAAGGCGCGCTGCAACGCGCGCGCGCCGGGGCCGTCTTGGTCCCCGAAGCCATGGCGGCATTTGTGCCCGCATCTTCCGCAGCCCTGATCTGCGCGCACCCGGCGCTCGGCATGGCCAAAGTCGCTCACGCTTTCTATCGGAACCCCAGCCTGTTCTGGCCAAAGGAAAGACCGCCCGTTCATCCCATCGCCCCAAGCGCGCGGGTGGGTGAGGGGACCATCGTCACGCCCAACGTCTTCATCGGTGAAGATGTCGAAATCGGCGACAACTGCATAATTTCGTTCGGTGCCGTAATCGGACGCGGCGTAAAAATCGGTCATAACGCGTCGATCGGCCCTCATGTCTCGATCAGTCATGCGCTCATCGGCGACCGCTGCGTCATTCACGGCGGCACCCGCATCGGCCAAGACGGATACGGCTATATCGGCGGACCCAGCGGCCACTTCAAAATCCCCCAACTCGGACGAGTCATTGTCCAAGACGACGTCGAAATTGGCGCAAACACGGCGATCGATCGCGGCGCATTCGGCGACACGATTATCGGCGAAGGCACCAAAATTGATAATCTCGTGCAGTTGGGGCACAACACGCGCATTGGCCGCCGCTGCATCATCGTGGCGCAGGTTGGGTTCTCCGGCAGCATCACGCTGGGCGACCTGGTCGTCCTTGGCGGACAAGTGGGCATTGCCGATCACGTGACGATCGGCGCGGGCTCCACGATTGCGGCCAAGGCAGGCGTCACGCGCTCGCTCGACGGCGGACAAATTTATGGAGGCTTTCCGGCGAAACCGGTAAAACAATGGCGGCGCGAAGTCGGCGCGGTGTCCCGGCTCGCAAAAGGAAAACGGACGAAGGATGAGCGTGACGCAGATCAAGACTGATCTCGAAACCGCGGACGTCAAGCGGTTGATGGAGCTCATCCCGCATCGCGCGCCGATGCTGATGATCGATCGAATGATCGACATCATCCCGAACGTCAGCGCAACGGGCGTCAGAGCCGTCTCGATCAGCGACCCGATTTTTGTCGGCCACTTCCCTGGCCACCCGATCATGCCGGGCGTGATGATCGTCGAAGCGATGGCCCAGACCGCCGGCGCCTTGATCATGCATTCGATGTCGACGACATCGAGCGACAAGCTCGTTTATTTCATGTCGATCGACCGTGCGCGCTTTCGCCGCCCGGTTGTGCCGGGCGACATGCTGACGATCCCGGTCAAGCTGCTGCGCGCGCGAAGCCCGGTCTGGCGCTTTTCGGGTGAGGCCTACGTAGACGGCAAATTGTGCGCCGAAGCCGAATATAGTGCGATGATCATGGACAAAAGCGGAAAGCCGGCAAACCTAAATGGCTAAAATACACTCAACCGCGGTCATCGACCCCGGCGCCACGATTCACCCCACTGTCGACATCGGCCCGTTCTGCATCGTAGGACCAAGGGTGACGCTGGGCGCGAACGTGCGTCTGATCAACCACGTCTGCGTCGACGGGCGCACCACCATCGGCGCCGGGTCGGTGCTCTATCCGTTCGCCTCGCTCGGCCAGCCGCCGCAGGTGCTCGGCTATACGGGCGAAGACACCGAGCTCATCGTTGGTGAAAACAACATCATCCGCGAACACATGACCATGAACCCCGGTACGCCCAAGGGCGGCGGCGTCACCCGCGTGGGCAACAACTGCATGTTCATGGCCGACAGCCACGTCGCGCACGACAGTCAGGTCGGCAGCAACTGCGTCTTTGCCAACAACGCCATGATCGGCGGGCATGTCGTCATCGAGGATTTTGTTTGGTTGGGCGGTGGCGCAGCCGTCCATCAATACAGCCGCATCGGCAAACATGCCTTCGTCGGCGGCATGGCGGGTCTTGAAGGCGACCTCATTCCTTACGGCTCGGTGATGGGCAACCGCGCCTATCTGGCGGGTCTGAACCTGGTGGGCTTAAAGCGTCGCGGCTTTACCCGCGACCAAATCCACGAACTGCGCAACGCGTACCGCTTGCTGTTCGCGCAAGAAGGCACTTTTCAAGAACGCTTGGCCGACGTCTCCGAACTCTTCGCCAACAACGCCGAAGTGATGGAAATCGTCAATTTCGTGCGCGCCGGCGGCAATCGCCCGCTCTGCATGCCGAACCGCGAGACCCGCACCGAATCCGCGTGACGACTGCGCTTGCGAAGCTCGGGATAATTGCGGGTGCCGGCGAATTGCCGCTGCAGATCGCCCATGCCTGCGTCAGGCGTTCGCGCGACTTCCACATCATCGCCATCGACGAATTTTCGCAGCCGGTGCCGCCGTCCCTCCCGCACGCGCGCTTTAGGATCAGCAAGGTCGGCGCTTGCCTGCGCGAACTCAAGCGCGCCGGCTGCCGCGATGTCGTTTTTGCGGGAAAATTTTTGCGGCCCCATGGTCCCGTCAAACTAAGGCCCGATATGGGCGGCGTCGCCTTTCTCATCCGCTATCTCGGCGTCCTGCGGCGCAGCGATGATGGCCTTCATCGCGCCTTCGCGGACCTGATGTCCCGCAGCGGATTTCGCGTCGTCTCGCCGCTGGAAGCCCATCCTGATCTTGCGGCGAGACAGGGGTGCATCACCGCGCGTGAGCCGAGCGCCGAACACAAAGCCTCGTTTGCGGCAGCGCTGGCCCTCGCCAAAAAGCACGGGGCCAGCGACGAAGGTCAAGCGATCGTCGTGTCCGGCGGAACGATCGTCGCGCGCGAGGCTCGCGCCGGTACGGATGCCATGTTGGCGGCCTTGACCGCCGTGCAATCGAACGGTGCAATCCTAGTCAAAGCGATGAAACCCAAACAACTCGTATCCATGGATCCGCCCGCGATCGGCGAAAGCACCGTGGTCAACGCCGCCAAAGCGGGCCTTGCCGGCATTTTGGTCGAGGCCGGGCACAGCGTGATCGTCGACGAAGATCGCGTTCGCGCCCGCGGCGATGAGCTTGGCATATTCGTCTACGCCGACCGGATCGCCGACCAATGACAAACTCCGCCGCATCCCGCTCGCCCACCATCATGCTCGTCGCCGGAGAGCCGTCCGGCGACGCGTTGGGCGGCCAGTTGATCGAAGGACTAAAGGCACTCACCGGCGGCGACGTACGCATCGTCGGCGTCGGAGGGCCGCTCATGCGTGCGGCGGGTCTTCAGAGCCTATTCTCGCTCGATGACACGTCGGTCATGGGCTTGCGCGAAGTCGCGCCGCGCGTGTTGCGTATTCTCGCCCGCGTCCGCCAGGCGGCCGACCTCGCGGTCAGGACGCGCCCCGACATCGCGGTGATGATCGACAGTCCCGACTTCACGCACCGCGTCGCCAAACGCATCCGGCGCTTGGCGCCGGATCTGAAACTGGTCAGCTACGTAGCGCCGCAGGTTTGGGCCTCGCGTCCGGAACGAGCAAAGACGATGGCCGAATACTTCGACCACGTTCTTTGCTTGCTGCCGTTCGAAGTCCCGTTCTTCGCGGACGCCGGCTTGAAGGCAACCTTCGTCGGGCACCCGGTCGTCGAACGCGCACCCGCAGCCGGCTTAGGACCGGGCTTTCGCGCACGTCATGGGCTCACGGCCGAGCAGCGCGTCCTCGCACTCTTGCCGGGAAGCAGGCTCAACGAAATCCGCTTTCTCTGGCCCATTTTTCGCGCCGCGGTCGAGCGCACCGAAGCCGCCGTCGGACCGCTGACGGTCGTCATCCCCACGGTACCCAACGTCGCCGCGCGCGTGCGAAAGCTCGTCGCCGAATGGCCGCGGCCGGTGATAGTCGTCGAGGATCACGCCGAAAAATTCGCGGCATTCGAAGCAGCCGACGTGGCATTGGCCGCATCGGGCACGGTCTCGACCGAGTTGGCATTGTGCGCGACGCCGATGGTCATCGGCTATCGGGCCGGCGCGCTCACCGCGGCAATCGCGATGCGTCTCATTCGCGTCGAGTTCTTCACGCTCGTGAACCTGATCTTGAAGCGCAAGGCGATCCCTGAATTCTTGCAGAACGAATGTACGCCCGAGGCGCTTTCGGCCGAATTGATCCAACTGATAACGAGCCCATCGGCCCGCATCGCCCAAGTGACGGCATCGGCTTCGGCCATCAAGGCGCTGGGCTTGGGCGACGAGAAACCGAGCCTGCGCGCGGCGCGCGCGATCCTTGCCGTCATGCGCGAACCGAAGGCGCCGCCGCCAACGAAAAAGGCGGCGCCCGGAAGCGCCGCCTCGCCGAAAAAATGATACGATCGTCTACCGTTTATGCAACGGCATGTAGTCCCGCTGCCCCGCGCCGATGTAAAGCTGACGCGGTCGGCCGATCTTCTGGCTCGGATCTTCGATCATCTCGGCCCACTGCGCGATCCAGCCAACCGTGCGCGCGAGCGCGAACAGCGCGGTGAACATCGACGTCGGGAAACCAAGCGCCTTCAGCGTGATGCCCGAATAGAAGTCGATGTTGGGGTAGAGCTTTTTCTCGACGAAATACGGATCGCTGAGTGCAATGCGCTCAAGCTCCATCGCCACCTGCAGCAACGGGTCGTTGCGCACGCCCAATTCGTCCAACACTTCGTGACAAGTCTGTTGCATCACGGTCGCACGCGGGTCGTAGTTCTTATAGACGCGATGTCCAAAGCCCATCAGGCGGAAGCCCGAGTTCTTGTCCTTGGCGCGCGCGACGTATTCCGGAATCCGCTTCACGTCGCCGATCTCTTCCAGCATTTTGAGCGCCGCCTCGTTCGCGCCGCCATGTGCCGGCCCCCACAAACAAGCGATACCGGCTGCAATGCACGCGAACGGATTGGCGCCCGAGGAGCCGGCCAAACGTACCGTCGAGGTCGAGGCGTTTTGTTCGTGGTCGGCGTGAAGAATAAAGATGCGGTCGAGTGCGCGCGCCAGCACGGGATTGACCTTGTAGTCCTCCGCCGGCACGGCAAAGCACATGCGCAGGAAGTTTTCCGAATAATTCAACTCGTTGCGCGGATAGACGAACGGTTGGCCGATCGAATATTTGTACGCCATCGCCGCAATTGTCGGCATCTTGGCGATCATGCGGTGGCTGGCGATCGTGCGCTGTTGCGGATCTTCGATGTCGGTCGAGTCGTGATAGAACGCCGACAACGCGCCGACGACGCCGCACATGACCGCCATGGGATGCGCGTCGCGCCGGAAACCGCGGAAGAACTGGCTGATCTGCTCGTGCACCATCGTGTGGCGCGTGATCTGAGTACGAAACGTCTTCAGCGCGTCCGGCGACGGCAGCTCGCCGTGCAACAGCAGATAGCAGACTTCGATAAAGTCGCTGTGCTCGGCCAGCTGGTCGATCGGATAACCGCGATAGAGCAGCACGCCCTCGTCGCCGTCGATGTAGGTGATGCCGCTTTCGCAGCTTGCTGTGGCCGTGAAACCCGGGTCGTAGGTGAACAGATTGGCGTCCGAATACAGCTTTCGAATGTCGACGACGTCGGGTCCGACCGTGCCGCGCGACACCGGAAGATCGATGCTCTTGTTGCCGTAGACGAGTGTCGCCTTGCCGACCGGCTTGGACGAGAAATTGGGCTTGGACATGGGAAACTCCGAAGCACGTGCGATGGGACAAAACCTGCCGGTATTGTGCACTGCAATATATTCGATAGTGTGTACGCAGCGCAAAGGGGGATTTACCAAGAAAGGTCGGTATTCCCGGCATTACCCATGCGTGCAGTCGCGGATTCGAGCCATGGACTCGTCTTTCCCCAGCACCGCCAGCACGTCGAATATGCCAGGAGAGGTGCTCCGCCCGGTTAACGCAGCACGCAGAGGCTGCGCGACGGACCCCAGTTTTAGGCCGTTTTGCTCGGCAAAATGGCGCGCCGCCGCATCGAGCGATTGGGCGTCCCAAACCGCTCCCTGGAATACGTCCAGGAGCCGCTTAAGGATCGACCGGGCGTCCGGCGTCAAAAGCTTTTGCGCCTTTTCGTCGAGCGCCAACGGCCGCGTGGCGACCAAGAAATAGGTGCCCTCCGCCAGCTCCACCAACGTCTTCGCACGCTCTTTCAATCCCGGCATTGCGGCAATCATCTTCAAGCGCGTATCGCCATCGACCGACTGCCCCCGCGTCCGCAAAAGAGGGATGGTCGCGTCCGCCAGCGCCTCGTCCGAAGCCTGTCGCATATAGTGACCATTCAGATTGTCGAGTTTTTTGAAGTCGACTCGCGCGGGGGACTGTCCGATGCTCTCCAGATTGAACCACGCGATAGCTTGCGCAGTGGAAATCGTCTCGTCGTCGCCGTGGCTCCAACCCAGACGAAGCAGGTAATTGCGCATCGCTTCCGGAAGATACCCCAGGTCTTTGTACTCGTGAATGCCGAGCGCACCATGCCGCTTGGAGAGTTTCTGTCCGTCCTCGCCGTGCATCAGCGGCAAATGCGCGTAAGTCGGGATCGGCCACCCCATTGCATCGATGATCTGGCGTTGGCGCGCCGCATTGGTCAGATGGTCGTCGCCGCGAATGATGTGCGTGACCCCCATGTCGAAATCGTCGACCACGACCGACAGCATGTATGTCGGATTGCCGTCGGAACGCAGCAGGATGAAGTCGTCCAGAACGTCGTTCGAAAACCGCACGTCGCCCTGAACCTTGTCGTGAATGACGGTCTCGCCCGTTTGCGGCGCCTTGATGCGCACGACGGGCGGCACATTCGGCCGGCGGTCCGATGCCGCCCGATCCCGCCAGCGACCGTCGTACCGGATGGGCTTCCCGGCCGCGCGCTGCGCCGCACGCATCTCGTCCAATTCTTCGGGCGAGGCATAGCAATGATAGGCGCGTCCTTGATCGACCAACTGCTTGGCCACCGCCGCATGCCGCTCGGCGCGAGCGAATTGGTGGACGATCTCGTCGTCCCAATCGAGGCCGAGCCATTTCAGCCCCTCGATGATCGCGGCGATCGCCTCGGGCGTTGAACGCTGCCGGTCGGTATCCTCGATCCGCAATCGGAACGAACCTTTGTGGCGACGCGAATAAAGCCAGTTGAACAACGCCGTGCGCGCGCCGCCGATATGAAGAAATCCGGTAGGGGAGGGGGCGAAGCGCGTAATGATTGTCATGGAGAATTGGACTTTGGTTTCGATTTCGATTTGAGTTCGCGGGCAATCCGCTGGAAACAAGCGCGCCAGTCCTTAGCATGAGGAATGATCGTGGGCGAGGCCGCGAAAGCCAACGAAACCCGGACCCTACCACGATGGACTTGGCGCGATTTGATCGCGGTCTCGCTGGCGGCGGTCGTGTTGTTGCCGGGCGCTATCGCCTTCGGCTGGCGCACGGATGCAGGCCGACGCGTGTTGTTTGTGCCAGTGTTAATGGGTATCGGCGTCGGACTTTATTTTGCGCTGCCGTCGGAACCGTCCGTCACAATGGCGTGCTTGGCGTTGGTCCCCGTCATTCCGTGGGTTCTTCTCAGACGCAATTCCGGCGCTTCGCAACTGAGCGCCGCATTGGGAACGCTCGCCGCCATCGGCGCAGGCTTGGCGCTCGTCATTGCTCGCGCGCAAATGAACGACATCGAAATCCTGGCGCGCGAGACGCGTACGGTGACAATCGAGGGACGCGTACGAGATCTCGAACCGACGGATCGCGGTCGCATACGAATTCTGCTTGCCGTTCAAACAATCGCGCCGGCTCTTCGCGAAACACATCCCAAGCAAATCCGCATTTCCGTCGGCAAGGCGCCGGCGGACCTCCTACCCGGCGATTGGGTTCGGCTGCGCGCAACGTTGCGGCCGCTTCCGGCGCCGGTGGCACCGGGCTCATACGACTTCGGCCGCAAGCTTTGGTTCGACGGAATTGGAGCGGTCGGTTATTCGCTCGGCGCCGCCGCCCGAATCTCGCCGCCAAGGTCCGACACCACTTCCGAATCCGTTACCGCCGAAATCCAGTCGTTCCGCCACGACGTCAGCGAACGCATCCGCGCGGCAATGTCGGAACGCACGGGCCCGATCGGCGCTGCCTTCCTGACCGGAGAGCGAGGTCTCATCTCCGACGAGGACAACGAAGCCATGCGCGACTCGAGCCTCGCACATTTGCTTTCGATCTCGGGCCTTCACATGGTGCTCGCGGGCTTTGGGTTCTTTGCCGCCTTGCGGCTGATTGCGGCCCTCGTGCCCCCAATCGCGCTTAACTATCCCGTCAAGAAATGGGCAGCAGCCTCCGCTTTGCTCGCATCCTTCGCCTATTTGTTGTTGAGCGGCGCGTCCGTCCCTACTCAACGCTCCTTCGTCATGATCGCAATAGCACTCGTCGCCATCATCTTCGACCGCGCGGCATTGAACATGCGCGTCGTCGCCATCGCGGCATTGGTGATCCTGATCCTGACGCCGGAATCCTGGATCGATCCGAGCTTTCAGATGTCGTTCGCCGCCGTGGTCGCCCTGATCGCCGCCTACGAATGGTGGAATGGCCGCCGCATCGCCGACGCCGAGCCGCCCGGCATAGCCATGCGCGCGGCCCGCATGATCGGCGCAGCAGCCGCAACCAGCCTCATCGCCGGATTGGCGACGGCGCCGTTCGCTGCCTTCCATTTCAATCGCTTTGCCGATTACGGCGTCGCCGCAAACGTGATGGTCATGCCCATCGTCAGCTTCGTGATCATGCCGGCGGGCGTCTTGGCGCTGGTTCTCATGCCACTGGGCCTCGAGTGGCTGCCGCTGTCGATCATGGACAAGGGCATCGAAGCGATGCTCGCTGTCGCCCATTGGGTCGCCTCGTGGCCGGGGTCAACTCAAGCGATCGCCGCATGGCCGATTGCCGGGCTAATCTTGGTCGTGACGGGCGGACTGTGGATCGCAATTTGGCAATCGACTTGGCGCTGGTTCGGGTGTGCCCCGATCGTCTTGGGATTGCTGATCCCTCTGACCTCGACGCTGCCCGACGTCATCGTCGCAAACGACGCGGGCAATGTCGCGGTACGCGATGCCGGAGGCCGCCTGCACTTGTTGTCGTCCAGACGAGGACGATTCGACGCTGAAATGTGGCTGCGCCGCGACGGCGATGCCCGCGAGATCGCGGAAGTAAAACGGGCCGATGAAGGCGGATTCGTTTGCGACGGACAGGGCTGCATCGCGCAGATCCGAGGCCGCAAGGACAAGCTCCTCCTCATAGCCCAAACAGCCGAAGCCATGATCGAGGATTGCGCTCGCGCCGCAATTGTCATCACCACCGCCAGGGGTTGGACGCGGCCATGTTCCGAACCCCAACTGATCGTCACATCCAAGCTACTAAGCCAGGAAGGCGCCATCGAAACTCGCCTCGTCGGCGAGCGTATCGAATGGACCTCGGTCGCGCGAGAACGCGGCGACCGACCTTGGGCGAACAAGAAACTCAGTAGCGGCGAATAAGCCCTACAAGTTTCCCCTGAACCTTTACGCGGTCTGGCCCGAAAATCCGTGTTTCGAACGCGGGATTCGCCGCTTCGAGCGCGATTTGCGCACCACGCTTGCGCAAACGTTTTAGCGTCGCCTCGCTATTGTCGACAAGCGCCACGACGATGTCGCCCGACTGCGCGTCGTCGCTACGCTGAATGAGGACCGTGTCGCCGTTCAAAATACCGGCGTTGATCATGGAATCGCCCATCACTTCGAGCGCGTAGTGCTCTCCAGACCCCAGCATTCCCTCGGCAATCGGCAAATTTTCGGTCGGATTTTGAAGTGCCTCGATCGGCGTACCCGCCGCGATTCTACCCATCACCGGAACCTCGACCATGCGCTTGGCCGATGCCGGAAGGGCTCGAGCGTGCGCCACGCGAATTCCGCCACCCGAATCGACGACACCAAAGGCCGGCCGGCCGGCCGCGTTGGTCGGCGTAACGGTGCGCGCCCGCGGTTTAGGCGCATTCGAGTTCTCGGGCATTTTGACGACCTCAAGCGCACGGGCGCGATGGGCCAGGCGTCGCAGGAATCCGCGCTCTTCGAGAGCCGTAATCAACCGATGAATCCCGGACTTGGACTTAAGGTCCAAGGCCTCTTTCATTTCGTCGAACGAGGGCGCGACGCCGCTTTCTCGCAACCGCTCGTGAATAAACATGAGCAATTCGTACTGCTTGCGGGTGAGCATCGATTGACCTCTATATCTGGGAACAGAGTCGGAACAAAACGAGGTTTGTTCTAGTGTTGTTCCCGGCCTGCGTCAACTGCTGGAATTCAGGACCTGATCACTTTTTTAGTCCAGATGCATGACTGACACGGACTCGCCTGCGGCCAGAGCCGGATCGCCGGGGGGGCGGACGATCAGCCCGTCGGCCGCCGAAAAGGGCCGCAACATGCTTGAGTCCTGGACCGGAAACGGCTCCGCGATCTCGCGGCCGTCGGTCTGAATTTGGAGATGGCAACGAATGTAGTCTTGCCGCTGGTCGTTGGCGGGCAAGGCGCTCGATAAACGCGCTTGTGTCACGCGCCACGGAGCCGCGTTGTTGCCGAGCAGGCGGAATATCATCGGTTTCAAATACAGCAGAGCACAAACCAACGCCGACACGGGATTGCCCGGAAGGCCCAAGAACGGAATCGATTTGTAGCGGCCGTGGATCAGCGGCTTGCCCGGCCGCATCGCAATCTTCCAGAACGCCACTTTGAGATCCGGCACCAGTGCCTTTTGAATCAAATCGTGATCCCCGACCGACGCGCCGCCAAGGGTCACAAATATATCGCACCCCTCCGATATCGCGGCCTTGAAGCGAAGGTCGTCGATCGAATCTCGAGCGATGCCGAGGTCGCGCACGGTCCCGCCCCACTGGAGCACATGCGCCGACAACCCGAACGAAGACGAACCAATGATCTGCGCCGCGGTCGGTTCGCTTCCCGGCGGCACGATTTCGTCCCCGGTCGCCAGGATCGCAACGCGCGGCGGCCGTGCGCAGGGCAGGGAAGGGTGGTTCATCGCCGCCGCGAGCGCGATGTCGCGCGGCGTCAAACGTCGCCCGCTCTTCAACGGCTTGTCGCCCTTCTTGAAGTCCAGCCCCGCGCGCCGGATGTGACGCCCGGCGGGCGCCGCTCCATCGACGACGCACACGGTATCGCCTTCCGATTGCGTGTTCTCCTGCACGACGATCGTCGTCGCGCCTTTCGGCACGGGTGCACCGGTAAAAATTCGAACGGCTTCGCCTTTGCCGACCGAGCCTTGAAACATCGCGCCGGCCGCCACCGCGCCAATGACCTTTAAGCTCGCCGGCAGTGCCCCTACGTCTTGAGCACGCACGGCATAACCGTCCATGGCGCTGACGTCGAATGGTGGTTGCGTCCGCTGTGCGGCGATATCGGCGCTCAGCACGCGACCCAACGCACCGCCGAGCGGAACCTGCTCCGGACCCAGAGGCTTCAATCCTTCAATGACTTTCGCTTGCGCTTCGGCGACGGTCTGCATGCATCACCCGCGATAGAGGTCTTCCGGCGCAACGCCCGCGGCGCGCGCCAATTTTTCTTCTTCGGATTTGGTCAGCGCATGCGTGCGTCCGTGCAGGAAACTATAGATGGCACCGACCGGCAGTCCCGCATCCTTTGCCCACGCATGCGCGGTCAAACTGCGGCTGGTCATAAACTGGCGGAAGGCCTCGCGGCGCGCATTGTGATCCGACGGCGGCTTGCGCCCCGCCACTTCGTTCATGATCTCGACGGGCTTCACTCGAACATGGGAACGCCTCACCGGCCCCGTTACCGCACTCGCCCGGCGAACTGCCCGCAACCGGCCGCCGGCGGCTGTTACCTCGCCTTTTGCCGCGCGATAGCTTCCGGACTTGCCGCCCTCTTTCGAGAGTAGGCGCACGCTTTCGATGACTATCCCGCGCTCGACCGCTTTCAACATGTCATAGATCGTCAATGCCGCGACGCTGGCAGCGGTCAGCGCCTCCATCTCGACACCGGTTGGTCCCGACACCTTGACGCTCGCCAACACCCGGATCAGCGACAGCGCCTCGTCGGGTTCGCACGCGACCGTCACACCGGAGATCGGCAACGGATGGCAAAGCGGGATGAGTTCCGACGTTTTCTTCGCCGCCATAATCCCGGCCACCCGAGCGACCGCCAACACATCGCCCTTGGGCGCCGTGCCGTCCAACACCAGCGCCAGCGTATCGGCCTTCATGCGCACGATGGCTTCGGCCATCGCTGTGCGCGTTGTCGTGTCCTTGCCCGACACGTCGACCATGCGCGCGTCGCCTTTGTCGTCGATATGCGTCAGCTTGCTCATCGCCCACCCTTCAGCAGCGCCCGCGTCGCTGCCGCAACATCGTCTTGACGCATCAAACTTTCACCGACCAGAAAGGCGCGCACGCCCGCACGCGACAGGCGCACCAAATCCTCATGCGTGGCAATCCCGCTTTCGGCCACCACCAACGCCGATTTCGGTACAAGCGGCGCCAACGCTTCGGTCACCGCAAGCGAAGTCTCGAAAGTCTTGAGATTGCGATTGTTGATCCCGATCATCGCCGGATCGAGTTTCAGTGCGCGGTCGAGTTCGTCGCGATCGTGCACTTCGACCAGCACATCCATGCCCCATTGCATTGCGGCCGCGTTCATTACCTGCGCCTCTTGGTCCGTGACCGCCGCCATGATGATCAGGATACAATCGGCGCCCAGGGCGCGCGCTTCGGCCACCTGGTAGGGCTCGAACATGAAGTCCTTGCGCAGCGCGGGCAGGCGCGATGCGTTGCGTGCTTGCGTCAGAAATTCCTTGGCGCCTTGAAACGAAGGACCGTCGGTCAGCACCGAAAGACAAGCGGCGCCGCCGCCCTCATATGCACGCGCCAATCCGGCGGGATCGAAGTGCTGACGAATGATACCCTTCGACGGGCTTGCCTTCTTGATCTCGGCAATCAGCGCAAACCGGTCTTGAGCGATTGTCGCGCGCAACGCAGCCGCGAACGGCCGAGCGGCCGGTGTACGCTTTGCCATCGCTTCCACATCGCGCAACGGCACGGCCGCTTGAGCGGATGCGATCTCCTTGCGCTTATAGGAGGCAATACGGTCGAGCACCGTGCCTGCATCGCCGTTCGACGCCGCCACGAGCTTAGCCAGCGTTGCGCGTGCACCTCCCTCGTCGATCGCCCTTTGCGCCATCTGAACGCCATCTCGCAGCGACGAAACTCTCCGGGCGACGATCAACGCGCCGGCCGTATTCAAACACACGATATCGCGATAGGCGCCCGGTGCACCGTTCAATAGCTTCTCGATCGCCACCGCGTTCGCGGTCGCGTCGCCGCCGAACAGGGAGTCGAGTTTGTGCGTCGCCAAACCGGCGTCGGCAGGCGTGATTGTGAATTGCTTGACCTCGCCGTGACTAAGCTCGGCGACGCGGCTTGGCCCGGTGACCGTCAACTCGTCCAGACCGTCGCTCCCGTGCACCACCCACGCCCCTTCCGTTCCCAACGAATGAAGCACCCGGGCGACCGGCTCAAGCCACGTCTCCGAGAATACGCCGACCAACTGCCGCTTGACCCGCGCCGGATTGCACAAAGGGCCGAGCAGATTGAACACCGTGCGAAAGCCAAGTTGCTGTCGGACCGGTCCCACATGCTTCATGGCGCTATGGTGCGCCGGCGCAAACAAAAACCCGAGCCCTGCTTCGTCGATGCAATGCGAAACCTGCTGCGGCGTCAGATCGATCTTGACCCCGAGCGCGGATAAGACATCGGCCGATCCGCTCTTCGACGATTGCGCGCGATTGCCATGCTTAGCGATCTTTACGCCGCACGCCGCCGTCACGATGGCCGCGGCGGTCGAGATGTTCAACGTACCAAGCCCGTCGCCGCCGGTGCCGCACGTATCGATCGCGTCCGCCGGAGCATCCACGCTCAGCGCCCTCGCCCGCAGCGCATTCGCCGCCGCCGCGATTTCGTCGACTGTCTCGCCTCGCATGTGAAGCGCCGTCAGAAACGCCGCGACCTGAACCTCGGGGGCGCCACCTTCCATAATGATGTCGAAGGCGTCCGCCGCCTCGCCGCGTGTCAGGGGCGAGCCCGATGCGGCCTTTGCCACCAGCGACTTGAAATGATCGGCGCTCATGCCGCGCGCGCCAGCTCCAGGAAATTTCGCAACAGCGCATGCCCGTGCTCGGTCGCGATGCTTTCCGGATGGAACTGCACCCCATGCACCGGATGCTCGCGATGCGACAAGCCCATGATCACGCCGTCATCCGACTCGGCCGTGATGGTCAGCGTATTGGGCAAAGAGGCTCGGTCGACCGTCAGCGAGTGATAGCGCGTCGCCTTGAACCGGTCGGGCAGATTGCGGAACACGCCCACCCCCTGGTGGCGAATAGTGCTCACTTTCCCATGCATTGGGGCAGGGGCCCGAACGACCCGCCCGCCATAGATCTGCCCGATCGCCTGGTGTCCCAAGCACACGCCGAGGATCGGCGTTGTCTCGCCCGCCCGCTTTACCAATTCGAGGCAAATTCCCGCCTTGTCCGGGTCGCACGGCCCCGGCGACAGCACGATCGCGCGCGGCTTTTTGGCCAGCGCCTCATCGACTGTAATTTGGTCGTTGCGATAGACCTCGACGGTAGCGCCGAGCTGGCCCAAATAATGGACTAGGTTCCACGTAAAGCTGTCGTAGTTGTCGATCAGCAGGATCATCGAATTCCGGCGGCCCTTAGAGACAAATCAGTCGGCGGCAGATAAACACAACCGGCACGCGATGGTAAGCCTCAGATGCAGCCGCTCTCGGCCCATTTTTGAACCTGCACCGCCGCGCTTGGCCCTCGCTTCCGCGCCCGCCACGTCCTATATCTGCGCCCGATATCGCACCATTTCAGTCTCGAGTTCTTGATCCATCGACAAAGGAGCATCCCATGAACAAGCGCCTGCAATTCTACATCGACGGCAAATGGGTCGACCCAACCACCCCCAAAACCCTCGACGTCATCAACCCAGCGACCGAAGAGCCGATCGGCCAGATCAGCATGGGCTCGAAGGCCGATGTCGACAAAGCCGTAAAGGCCGCGCGCCGCGCCTTCGAAACGTTCTCGCAAACGACCAAGGAAGAGCGGCTCGCTCTTCTCACCAAGATTCTCGAAGTCTATCAGCGCCGTTACGGCGAATTCGTCGAAACGATCTCGCTCGAAATGGGCGCGCCGCTCTGGCTGTCGAAGGCGGCACAAGCCGCGACCGGCATCGCCCATCTCACCCAGACGATTAAAATCCTCAAGGACTTCGAATTCACGAAAGTCCAAGGCACGACCGGCATCGTCCACGAACCCGTCGGCGTCGTCGGCATGATCACGCCGTGGAACTGGCCGGTGAACCAAATCATGTGCAAAGCCGCCCCTGCACTCGCGGCCGGCTGCACGATGGTGCTGAAGCCGTCCGAGATCGCACCGCTGAACGCGATGTTGATCGCCGACGTCTTCCATGAAGCGGGCGTTCCCGCCGGCGTCTTCAACTTGGTCAACGGCGACGGCATGGGCGTCGGCGAAGCGATGTCCGCGCACCCCGGCATCGACATGATGTCGTTCACGGGTTCGACCCGCGCAGGCATCGCGGTTGCCAAAGCCTCGGCCGATACGGTTAAGCGCGTCACGCAAGAACTCGGCGGCAAGTCGGCCAATATCATCTTGGAAGACGCCGATCTGAAGAAGGCGGTGTCGGGTGGCGTGACGGGTTGCTTCGGCAACTCCGGCCAGTCGTGCAACGCACCCACGCGCATGTTCGTGCCGCGCGGCAAGCAAACCGAAGCCATCGCCATCGCCAAGGCGACGGCCGAGGCGGTCAAGTGCGCCGATCCCTTTGCCGAGGGCATGAACATGGGCCCCGTCGTCAGCGAGACCCAGTACAATAAAATCCAGGGTCTCATAAAAAAGGGCATCGACGAAGGTGCTACGCTCGTCGCCGGCGGTCTCGGCCGGCCGGAAGGCATGAACCGCGGCTACTTCGTGCGTCCCACGGTGTTCGCCAACGTCACCAACGACATGACGATCGCGCGCGAAGAAATCTTCGGGCCGGTCCTGGCGATCCTTCCCTACGACACCGAAGACGACGCGATCCGCCAGGCGAACGACACGCCTTACGGCCTGTCCGGCTACGTCCAATCGGGCAGCGTCGAGCACGCGGGCAAAGTGGCCTCGCGCCTGCGCACCGGCAACGTCCACCTGAACGGCGCCGGCCCCGACTTCAACGCCCCGTTCGGCGGCTACAAGATGTCAGGCACCGGTCGCGAATGGGGCGAACACGGCTTCAAGGAGTTCTTGGAAACCAAAGCCGTGCTGGGCTATCAAGCGGCGTAATCCCTGGGAGCGCGGGCGTCCCGCCCGCTCTTTTTCGGCCGGCCTCACCACAGTGGGGCCGGTTTTTTTGCGCCGGATTTTCGAACCTCTCGTTGACATGGACCCATCTTGGTGCTACTCAGTAGCACCAACATACGGGCGTCCTCGATGACCGCAAAAACCTCGATCTCACTGACCGACTCGCAGGAAGTCTTTGCGCGCGACCTCGTCGAACGCGGGCGTTATCCGAGCTTGAGCGCCGTGCTTCAACACGGGCTTGAGCTGCTGCGAACGCAACGCGAAGCCGAGGAGGCGGAGATTGCGGCGCTTCGGTCATTGATCGACAAGCGCCGGCAAGAGCCGTCTATCAGCCTGGAGGAAGGTCGCAAGCGCACAGAGCGGATGATCGCGGCGGCGCGAAAGAAGAAACGATGAAGTTTTCGGTCGAACGTGTTCCTAGCGTCGACCGTGACGTGGCTGACATCTTCAATTTCCTGGTCGAGAGCTATCGGTCCTTTGGGGACGACGAAGAGGCAGCACTCGCTCGAGCCGCCGATCGTGTGCGCAAGATTGAAGCAGCCATGCCATCGCTCGGGAATCCGCCTCACCAAGGAACGAAAAGGGAAGACTTGTCGCCAGGCGTACGATCCGTGACCAAGGACCGCGCCATCTACTACTTCAGCGTGGACGACACCAAGCGCGTGGTTCGCGTCTTGGCCGTTTTCTTCGGCGGACAGGACCACAGGCGGCGCATGCTCAAGCGGCTGCTCGGCGGGTGAGGGACAAACGCCGGATTTCGCCAACATCGCGGCACGAGCGCGGATCGCGCGCCGCCCATGAGGCTCCACGACCGTAGCGGCATCTGCCACCGCGTGTTGGATTTCAGACCTCCATCAATCCACTTCCTTGCCCACCCCCCCCCGCTACAAGCAAACCGTCGCGTGCTACAGCAAAGCGAAGGGCAACGCGTTCGCGAAGCCCGTTCTTCCTTAGATTGCCAGGCTACAACCTGGCCCCTGCTCGGCGCGATCCAAGCGCGCGCGAAGGGGAGGACGCAATTCTTCGGACTGGGGCAGACTTGCCGCCCATGGGTCGCCAGCATAGTCTAGTGCGGAAACAGAGAGCGGCGGGCCCAGCGATATGCGGAATATCGATCCGTCAAGTATGGATGGAATTGTACTGACTGCGCTATCTTACGGCGCGGGCGTGTCGTTCCTGCTTCTGCTGTCGCAAGTCCTTCTCACGCCGTATTATTGGACCATCATTTATCGCGAGTACGGCATCCGCATATTCTTGTGGCCTCACGAAGCGTTGGCGCTGCGTCGAAAGCACCCATTATTTCGCTTCGTATGGAACGCCAGCATCGCGCTAGCATTCATCTTGCTGCTGTCCCTCTTTGGAATGGGCGCGATTTATGCCAGGCACTCGGTTTGAAGCCAGGATGTAAATAAAGGGACAGTTTAGGTATACCTTGCGACTACGCCGGCCCGTTCCGGTGGATTTGCGGCGGCCCGCTTTCGCCCGGACATGCCCAACTTCAACTGCGCCCGGCGGTTGATGCCGTAACGGCATTCGGCGCCCGGCGATCTGCTTGCCGACCTTTGCTCCGGCGGCTAAAAGGGTACCAACCGCAATCTCAGGAGACGCACCCATGACCGAAGCATTCATCATCGACGCGTGCCGCACGCCCCGCGGCATCGGCAAAGTGGGGAAGGGCGCTCTTGCCGACGTTCATCCTCAGCAGCTGGCCGCGACCGTTCTCAAGGCCATCGCGAAACGCAACGACTTGAACACCGCCGAGGTCGACGACATCATTTGGGGGACGTCCACTCAGCGCGGCAAGCAATCGATGGATATGGGCCGCATGGCCGCGCTCGACGCCGGCTACTCCGTCAAGGCCAGCGGCATGACGCTCGATCGTTTTTGCGGCTCGGGCATCACCAGCGTGAACATCGCCGCCGCCTCGATCATGACGGGGATGGAAGACGTCGTCATCGCCGGCGGCACCGAGATGATGTCCTACACCGCATCGCTCGCCGATCCGAATTCGCCGCCGACGCTGATGGATGCGGGCAACATGCGCCTGCGCGCCCGTCATCCGCAAACGCACCAAGGCGTCTGCGCCGACGCCATCGCAACGTTGGAAAACATTCCACGCCAGGCCTTGGACGAACTCGCGCTCGTCAGTCAGCAACGCGCCGACGCCGCCATCAAGGGCGGTCATTTCAAGAAGAGCCTCGTGCCGGTGCAAAAGGAAGACGGCACGCTGGCGCTCGACCACGAAGAATTCCCGCGCCCGCAAACGACGATGGAGGGCCTGTCCGCGCTCAAGCCGGCGTTCGAAGCGATGGCCGAATTCCCCTTCGACAAGGCGGGCACTACGCTGGGCGGTCTCGTGCGCCAGGTCTATCCGGATTTGAAGATCAAGCACGTCCACCACGCCGGCAATTCGTCGGGCGTCGTCGACGGCGCCGCCGCGCTGTTGCTGACCTCGGGCGCCTACGCGAAAAAGCACGGCCTCAAGCCCCGCGCCCGCGTCGTCGCCATGGCGAACATGGGCGACAGCCCGACCCTAATGCTGAACGCCCCCGTGCCGGCGGCGTTGAAGGTTTTGGCCAAGGCGGGTCTGACGATCGAGGACATCGACCTCTTCGAAATCAACGAAGCCTTCGCCGTCGTCGCCGAAAAATTCATCCGCGACCTGAAGCTCGACCGCGCCAAGGTCAACGTCAACGGCGGCGCGATGGCGCTCGGCCATCCGATCGGCGCCACGGGCTCGATCCTCATCGGCACAATCCTCGACGAACTCGAACGGCGCAATCTCAAGCGCGGCCTCGTCACCATGTGCGCCGCCGGCGGCATGGCGCCTGCGATTATCATCGAGCGGGTCTGAATACGGCGCGCGCCGGCATTTGCCGGCGCGCCTTCGGCGGCCGAGGCTCAAGAAGCGAGCGATACGCCGTGAGCTTTTGGCCTACGCGGGATCCGACCCGCCTATGTGAGCCGGACGAACCCATCGGCGCTCCACTCTTCGCTTCCCACGCCGTGGTGCACGATGAACAACCCCTCCGGATCGTACTTCGCCTTCACGGCGCGTAGCTTCGGGTAGTTCACGCCCCAAAAGGCCTGCGCCCATTCGGCGTTGAAGTAGTTGCTCTCAGAGACGTACGAACCGCCGTTCGGCGCGATCCGGTGTAGCGGTGCAATCGCCGCGTCGACCGCCCGCGCATCGCGCGCCGATTTGGCATCATCTCGCGGCGCGTTCGGAAGCCCTGGATAGCGCGATGCGCCGCCGTTTGCCGTTAAGGCCAGCGCGAAGGCGTCGAGGACTGTGGGGTTGGTTGCGACGTGACGAGCGGAGGCGAGCGCTTCCGGCGTGGCGCCCGCAAGACCTTTATTGAAGTGGAGACTGATGTCGTTGTGCCGGCTGCCTTGAAACAGCGCCTCGACCAGAGCGCCGCGCTTGGCGGGCGCAAGCAACGACTGCGGCAGCCAGAGCGACTCATAGCCGTGGATGAACGCGCCGCACTGCTCTTGGTCGCCCTCCCACCAGGCATGCGTTGGGGGCGCACCCGGCCGATCGTCGGACACCATCGCCTTGGAGCCGCGCTTTCGCCGTGCTTCGGCGTCCCACCAGGTTCGCGCCGCGACTGCGCCGCCATAGGGTTCCTCGGTAAAGTGGTAGTCGCCCGGCGCGCCGCGAACCCAGTCAAAGAACGGCTTGAGCGCTACCACGTTTTCGTCCGCGTTCAGCCCTTGGCTGACAAGACTGATTTCAAGTTCGTTGCTGGGTTTGAACGCAGCTTGTTCGCCCCAATGCGGATTCATGAGATGGGCCGCATAGTGAGCAAAGAAGCGGTCGATCAGCCGCTTGAACGCCGCGTCGCTTGCCGCCTTGATCGTGCCACCCGCCGCGCCGAAATACTGTGGCAGCGGATGCGTGCGCAGCGTCAGCCGCGTCACCACACCGAAGCTGCCCCCGCCGCCGCCTTTGAGCGCCCAGAAGAGATCGGCGTTCGTGCATGCGTTCGCGATCCGAATGTTGCCGTCCGCCGTCACGACCTTTGCTTCGAGAAGGTTGGCCGCAGCCATGCCGAAGCCTTTCGACGAGCTGCCGAAGCCGCCGCTCTGCACGAGGCCGGCAACGCCGACCGACGTGCAACCGCCACCCTGCACGTAGCGCCCGGCCTTTGTCGTCACCGCATCATAGGCGTCGATCCACATTGCACCCGCGCCGACGCTCACTGCTGGGACCGGTGCGATCGCGCACCCTGCTGGCACGAACGCATCGTGCAATTCGACGGCGTTCATCGACCGCGTCCAGATCAGGAGCGAACCGCCCGCCGTCGATGTGCCCTGATAGCTGTGCGCGCCTCCTTTCACCGCGACGCGCAAGCGATGCTCTTGCGCAAACTTCACCGCCGCGGCGACGTCACCTGCGTGGCGCGCTCGGACGACATAGGCGCTCGTTGTCGGCGTCCAGGCGCGAAACCAGCCCGACACTTGGGTTCCGGACGGCTGGTCACCGATGAACATCGGGTTTTGCAGATGCTTGAGCACGTCGGCGCATGCGGCGCGGTTCTCATTTGCGCAGGGGCCGAGCAATGGCTCAGGCTTGATCAAACTCCCGCCAACCGTGCGGTCCAGGCTGTCCCATGCCACCTGAGACGGCCAGCCGGGCTCGCCCGGTCTTACCCGCCGGATGGAGGCCGCCTTCAAGGCCTTCGGAACAGCGGAGGCCGACAATGTGGCCACACCCGCCAGGAGCATCGTGCGTCGGTTCATGTAAGGAGGGGTCCTTTTTTTGCAGTGGACGGAGGCGGCGCTGGAGCGGCACTCTTAGGTCCAGGAGCGATTAATGCCGGTCAGCGAACATCCAACAAAAGATCACGGGGAGACGGTGGTCCTGCAAGGCGGCGGGGACGACCGGCGCTCGTTCTGGGACCTTTTTCGTGCGTCCGGGGTGAGTGGCGTGCTCTTCGGGGCGAACGGCGACGAACGCCGTCAGTTTCTGTTCGCACTGGCTGTCATCGCCGTGCTGGTCGTTGCGGGCAATGTCACCAATGTCCTCACCGTGCATCACGACGCGCCGCACTTCGGTTTCGTCAAGCCTATTCTCTGGGAGGCGAGCAGTGCCATTACGTTGCTCGTCTTCATCTGGATCCCTTGGCTCGCCTTGCGCGTTGCGCCGCCCCACGCGCGGCCGATCTGGCGAACCGGTTTGGTTCACGCCGCCGCGATCATTTCGTTCTCGATCGCGCATGTGGCTGGGTTCGTACTCATTCGCAATGCCGTCTATCTCGCGACCGGCGAACCCTATGGGATCGCACCGCTGACGAGCGAGTTTTTCTACGAGTTCCGCAAAGACGCGATCAGCTATCTCACGATCGTCGCAATTTTCTGGGTTGCCGGCAGGCTTCATCGCACGGAGGCAACACAGGCGATCGCGTCGGCTGGCCCGGCGTTTGTAGATATTCGCGACGGCGCGCGCTTGGATCGCGTTCGGGTCGAGGACATCTTGGCCGTTACGTCGGCCGACAACTACGTCGAGTTCGTGCTGTCCGACGGGCGCCGACTCATGACACGCAAGCCGTTGTCCGCGGTCGAGCAGGAACTCGGCGAGAGCGGATTTCTGCGTACGCATCGCTCCTGGCTGGTCAACGCCCGGCGGATGACGGCCCTGAAGCCCGAAGGTTCGGGCGACTACACAGTCGAGCTTGGCGCGCTGAGTGTGCCGTTGTCGAGGCGCTTTCCGGAGGCATTGTCCAAACTCCGTTCCGGGGCACGAACTTCACGAATGCGCGGGCCCAAAACCGTCGAGCAAACCGAACACACTTCGAATTGATGCGGCGTTCTGCTTCGGACTTTTGGCAACGTGCTGCCAACGCCAGTCTGAACGCTGCGGAAGGGAACTACCTGTTTGGCTTCGCGTGCGAAGCGCGCTGGGCTTCCTCGGCGGCGCGGAAGAGGGCGGCGCTCTTGTAGACCGTCTCCATGAACTCGGCTTCCGGATCGCTGTCGGCGACGACGCCGCCGCCGGCTTGCACGTACATCATGCCGTCCTTGACGATCGCCGTACGCAGCGCGATGCAGGTGTCCATCGAACCGTTGGCGGAGAAATAGCCGACCGCGCCGCCGTAGACGCCGCGCTTTTCCTTTTCCAATTCGTCGATGATTTCGAGCGCGCGGACCTTCGGCGCGCCGCTGGTCGTGCCGTTTGGGAAGCCTGCGATCAGCGCGTCGAGCGCATCCTTGTCCGGCCGGATGCGTCCCTCGACGTTGGAGACGATGTGCTGAACGTGGCTGTATTTTTCGATGACGAATTGTTCCGTCACGTTGACGGTTCCCGTCTGCGCCACGCGGCCCACGTCGTTGCGCCCCAGATCGAGCAGCATCAAATGCTCGGCGCGCTCCTTAGGGTCGGCCAGCAACTGCTCGGCCAGCGCCTTGTCCTCTTCGGTCGTGACGCCGCGGCGGATTGTGCCGGCGATCGGCCGGATCGTAACCGTCCCGTCGCGCAGGCGAACCAGAATCTCCGGGCTCGATCCCACCACCGCAAAGCCCGGATAATTCAAGCAGAACAAAAACGGCGAGGGGTTCAAACGCCGAAGCGCGCGATAGAGCTGAAACGGCGGCAACTTGAACGGACGGCGAAAGCGTTGGCTCGGCACGACCTGAAAAATGTCGCCGGCCGCGATGTACTCCTTCGCGCGGCGCACGATCTCAAGGTATTCGGGCCGTGTCGTGTTCGACACCGGTTCCTCGAGCGCCAAGGGGTCGCCCTCGTAGGCATCTTCGGGCAACCGATTGCGCGCGAAATCGACGGCGACATTCGAAAGCCGGTCTTCGGCCGCCGTATAGGCCTCTCGCGCGCTCAGCCCTGGCGCCGGGAAAACCGGGGTGGCGACGGTGACATCGGCCTTCACGGCATCGAAGATGGCAACGATGGTCGGCCGCACAAGAACCGCGTCGGGAACACCCAACGGATCGGGCTTCTCCGCCGGCAACCGCTCCATCAAGCGCACCATGTCGTGCCCGAGATATCCGAACAGTCCCGACGCCATCGGCGGCAAATTTTCCGGAAGCTCCATGCGCGTGCGCGCCAGCAACTCGCGCAATGACGCGAGCGGCGCCATGCCCTCCGCGACGAAAGCATCGAGCGTCTCGTGCGCCCGCGTGTTGAGCTCGGCCCGCGTCCCGCGACAGCGCCAAATGAGATCGGGCTTCAATCCGATGATCGAATAACGGCCGCGGCTTTCGCCGCCTTGAACGCTTTCCAGAAGGAACGAATAAGGGTCGGCCGCCCCAAGTTTCATCCACGCCGAAACCGGCGTGTCGACATCGGCCACCAGCGAACGCGCGACGATCTGCGGCTTGCCCGCTTGGTAGGCTGCCCGAAACGCGTCGAACGTCGGCGCGCAAGCCGTCATTCGCCGGCGTGGAAGGCGTTGAAGCGAGCCTCGTCGATCGTGACGCCCACTTCGTCGCGCACCGAGTTCGAGAACTGCTCCGCCAAATCGTTGGCGAATGTCGAACGCAACTGCGCCGAATAGGCCTGACGCAGCGACGCATCCGCCGTCTCCGGCACATATGAGATCTCCGCCAAACGCCCGACGATGACGCTCTTGCCGTCGGCAACCGGTCCGCTGAAGAATGCGCCCGCCTTTGCCTCGGATGTAGCCGTCACCGCCGCCTCGCTGAAGATGGCGGTCTTGCCGAACCGCGGCATGGGCTCGGTGCGCAAGGCCGCCACGCCGAGCGACGAGGCGATCGCGCTCATGCTTTCCCCGCCGTTGCCGCGCTTGACGAGATCGTCGGCGATCTTCCGCAGGCGCGTGGTCAACTCTTCGGCGCGCCAGTCCGTCAACACCTCTTCGCGGATCTGAGCAAACGGTTTCGTCGACGCAGGCGATATCTTGTCGACGCGGAAATTGAAGTAGACGCCGTCCGGCGTTTCGTGAAGCTCCGAGTCGATCCCGGTTTCCGTCAGAAACGCGCGCTGCACGAAGTCGCCGCCGGGCAACCCCTCGACGGAATTGCCGTTGGCGTCGTTGCCGCGCGAGTCCATCGCGGCGATCTTCAGCACGGGAAGGCTGTGTTTCTTGGCGGCCTCTTCCAGTGTCGCGCCGGAGCCGAGCGTGTCCTCGAATTCCGTCGTCCGCTCGAACAACTTCTCCTTGGAGCGTTCCGCGACGAACTTGTCCTTGAGCTCCGGCTTGACCTCGTCGAAAGTCCTTTCGCTGCCCGCCGTAATCGACAGCGCGCGCACGATCACCCAACCGAACGCCCCCTTGACAGGATCGCTGATCGTGTTCACCGGCAGTTCGAAGGCAACCGCCGGGATCGTAGTGTCGCTCTTGCTGACTTCGCCGAGCTTGATATCCTCCGCCTTGAATCCTTCGGCCTTCGCGACCGTCTCGAAGGTTTCGCCCGCATCGAGCTTTTTCTTCGCCGCCCGCGCCTTGTCTTCCGACTTGAAGCGAATCTGCTCCAGCGTACGTTTCTCGGGCGTTTGGTAGAACCGCTTGTTGGCGTCGTACAACTTCTTGATTTCCTCGTCCGTCACCACCACTTGCGACGACACATCCGCAAGCCGCGCCGTCACGATCGTCACGGCACGTTGCTCCGCAATGGCGTATTTCCCTTGTGCGTGCGTTTCGTAAAATTTGCGCAACGTGGCGTCGTCCGGATCTTTGATCTCGCCCGCGCGCAAGGGTTCGATCAGCACATACTCCGCAACCCGCCGCTCAAGCCTGAAACGGTTCAACGCCGCCTCAATGCCCGGCGGCATCTGAACGCCGCCGAGGATCGTGCGGATCAACTGCTCGCGCAGCATATCACCACGCACCAGCTCGATAAATTCAGCCTCGCCCAATTCACTTTGCTGAAGAATGCGTTGCAACTGCGCCGGGTCGATCCCACCCTTGCCGTCCGATAATCCCGGAATGGCCGCGAGCGACGAAACGACCTGCGCATTCGAGATACTCAGACCGATATCCTGCGCCTTCTTCATCAAAGCCTTGCGCGTCACCATGCGCTCCAGTGCTTCCCGGTCGAGCCCCAACGCCTTTGCTTCGGTCGTCGAAAGTTTCGCCTGCGACTCGCGCTCCATCTGGCTCAGAAAACGGCCGAACTCCCTTTGGAACTGGTCGGGCGTAATGTCCTCGCCACCGACCTCCGCTATTTTCGGCGTCGTCGTCAGGGTCAGCGCGTCCTGCACGCCCCAGATGCCGAAGCTGCCGATCAGCAAGAAGATCAAGATTGCCGCCAGCCACCCTTTGGAGGCATTGCGCATTTGTTCGAGCATAGATGTCGCAACCGAGAGTTGGGATTGAGTTGACCACGAGGAACCGCTTCCGCTGCAAGAGGAGCGGGGGCGTCCAATGCGGAACGCCGGTCGAACCTGAACCGAAGCGGGCGGGATATTAGGGGCCGCCCCATCCACCGGCAAGACCGGCCGCAAGCCCGAGGCCGCGGCGCTTGACCGCCGCCCGGTTGAAGGGTTTCGTGCCTCTTCAGGTCGCCGCAAGGCCCATCGGATGGAATTGGACATGAAACAAAAGCAACTGATCGCGGGAAACTGGAAAATGAACGGCCTTTTGTCCGCCCGTTCGGAGGTCGCGGCACTAAAGGCGGGGCTAAAGTCACATGCGAGCCGTCCCGATATCGTGATCTGCCCGCCCGCCACATTGTTGCGCAGCCTGTTGACCGAGGTCGAAGGCACGTCCATCCGCCTGGGCGGCCAAACCTGCCACCCGACGGCAAGCGGCGCCAACACCGGCGACCTCAGCGCCGAGATGCTGAAAGACGCTGGCGCCGCTTTCGTCATCGTCGGCCATTCCGAACGCCGCGCCGATCACAAGGAGACAAGCGAACGGGTCTCCGCTCAAACGCGCGCCGCCTGGCGAGCGGGACTGACCGCCATCATTTGCATCGGCGAAACCGAGGCCGAACGCGCCGAGGGGCGCATGCAAGACGTTTTGGCGCGCCAAATCGAAGGCAGTGTGCCCGACAACGCAACGACCGAGAACACTGCACTTGCCTACGAACCTGTCTGGGCAATCGGAACCGGCAAGACCGCCTCGCTCGCCGACATCGAAGCGGCGCACGCATTCATCCGCGCACGGATGGAATCGCGTTTGGGCGCACGCGGACGAGCCGTCCGCCTGCTCTATGGCGGTTCCGTCAAGCCGTCCAATGCCGCGGAGATCTTAAGCACAACCGGCGTCGACGGCGTTCTTGTCGGCGGCGCAAGCCTCAAGGCCGCCGATTTCTTGCCGATTATCTCTGCCGCGGTCGCAAGCTAGCCGTTTCCTGCACGATCTCGCGCCTAGAACACAGCGTAGCCGCCATCGACAATCAACGTGTCGCCCGAATGGTAAGACGATGCGTCGCTTGCCAAATAAACTGCGATACCGCCGAAATCGGCCGGCTCTCCCCATCGGCGCGCCGGTACGCGAGGAATGACTTTTTCGGCAAACGCCGGTGACGCTTGCGCCCCCGCCGTCATGTTCGTCGCAATCCACCCGGGCAGGATCGCATTGGCGCGCACACCATCACGCGCAAATTCGACGGCAATGCCGCGGATCATCGACACCACCGCGCCCTTGGTCGCCGCATAATGCTGATTGCGCGCGGCACCTTCGATGGCGGCAAGACTCGCGACGCCCACCAGCGAGCCGCCGCGATCGCCCTTGCCGGCGCGCTCTCGCATATGCCGGGCCGCCTCGCGTAGCGTGAAGAAAACGCCGTCTTCGTTCACGGCAAGCACTCGGCGATACTGCTCGGCCGAAATATCGAGAAACGAACGCGCCGCCGAGCCGATACCGGCATTTGCAAATACGGAATCCACCCGGCCCATCTGCGCCACGGCGCCCTTCATGCCGTCGACGACTTGTGCCTCGTCCGACACGTCGATCGTCTGCGCGAAGACTTTTCCGCCGTGGCCCCGAAGTTTTGCCTCGGCCGCCTTGTTCTTCGCCTCATTCGTACCCCAGATCACCACGCCCGAGCCGGCTTGAGCCAATGCCTCCGCCATGCCGAGTCCGATGCCGCCATTGCCGCCGGTGATAAGGGCGACCTTTCCCGTCAAATCAAATGGTGAGTACGCCATCAGTCACTCCTCGCGGTTGCAGAACCAAGACCTGGACTCGAAGGCGGATCGGTATGGCCGAAATCTGCCGTGTGGCGTGTCGCTCAAGGCCTTGGGTCATTGCCATATTTGAACTATTAGCACACCCCATCTTGCACGGCGCCACAGCCTCGCGCAGGTTACCGTCGGGTTGCAAATCGGGAATCGCCCGCGATGTCCCGTGCTACCGCCGGTCCACATTCAGCGCCTAACCAACCACGGAACAGCCCCATGCGGTTCGCGTACACGCCGCGCACAGTTGTGATCGCTCTTTTTGTAGTTGCGATTGGCGGTTGCGCCGTTCAAAAATCGCCGCGCGACGGCAATTACAAGGTCGGCACGCCCTATCAGATCAGCGGTGTTTGGTACTATCCCAAGGAAGACCCGTTCTACGACGAAACCGGCGTCGCGTCGTGGTACGGCGCCGACTTCGACGGCAAAGCGACGGCCAACGGCGAACGCTACGACATGGATGCGTTGACTGCGGCGCATCGCACGCTTCCGATGCCGACGGTGGTTCGTGTGACAAACCTCGAAAACGGACGCTCGATCAAATTGCGCGTCAACGATCGTGGGCCGTTCGCCCGCGGGCGCATCATCGACGTATCCCGCCGCGCCGCCAATCTTTTGGGCTTCTCAAACAAAGGCACGGCGCGCGTTCGTGTTCAGTTCGAGGGCCGGGCAGACGTCGGTGCCACGCCACCGCAAGATGAAGACGAAGTCGCTGGCGCCCCGAGCGGCATCACTTCGGCACCTGTTTCAGGCGTCGCACGCGGAGAACTTGCTCCACCAACCGGCGCCGCAATCGCCACGCCGCGCGCGGCCCGGCCGGGCGTCGGTGCAGCGTCCACTCCCGCGATGGCACCCATCCCGGACACTGAACCCGATGGCGTTGTCACCACGGTTGCAGTGCCTCGACAAACGCAACTATGGATTCAGGTCGGCGCTTTTCAGTCGCGCTCGAACGCCGATCGTCTCGCCGAACGCTTGATTTACGTGGGCCGCGCTCGCGTCTCCACCACCCATGCCAACGGCAAACCGATCCACCGCGTGCGGTTTGGGCCCTACGCAACGGTGGAGGACGCCGATTCCATGTTGAACAGGGTCATCGACAAAGGTCAGAACGGCGCACAAATCGTCGTTGAGTAAGAGGTAATCATGCGCTTGATTTTTACGACCCTCAGTCTTCTGTTCCTGATGCTCGCGCCGGCAATCGCTCAACCCGCGGCCGACCCCCTTGTCGAACTGCAGTCGAACGCGCAATTCGCGCTGCTGATGGATTACGAGACCGGCAATGTCTTGTTCTCCAAGGACGGCGATCAGCCGATGGCGCCGGCCTCCATGGCCAAGCTGATGACGGTCGCGATCCTGTTCGAAAAGATCAAACACGGCGAGCTCAAGCTCGACGACACGTTCACCGTCAGCGAGCGCGCTTGGCGCTTGTCGGTGGCGGGAAAAAACGAATCCTCGAAAATGTTCGTCAGCATCGGATCGAAAATCCGCGTCGACGACTTGTTGCGGGGCATCATTATTCAATCCGGCAATGATGCCTGTACCGTGGTCGCCGAACATTTCTCCGGCAGCGAGGACGCGTTTTCCGACCTGATGAACGCCGAGGCGAAAAAAATCGGCCTGACCGGATCGGTGTTCAAGAACGCCAGCGGCTTGCCCCATCCGGACATGCACGTGACGGCCCTTGATCTTGCCAAGCTCGCCGCCTACGTCATTCGCGAATTCCCCGAACAGTATCGCACATTCGCCGAGCGCGAATTCACCTGGAACAAAATCAAGCAAGCGAACCGAAATCTTCTCCTTGGCACCTATCCCGGCGCCGACGGCCTCAAGACGGGCCACACCGAGGCTTCGGGCTACGGCATGGTCGCCTCGGCGCAGCAGGATGGCAGCCGTTTGATTATGGTGGTGAACGGCTTGAAGTCCGAAGCCGAACGCGCCGCCGAAACTAAGCGCTTTCTGGATATGGGCTTTCGTGAGTTTCGATCCTACGCACTGCTGAAAGCCGGCGATGTCGTCGGCGACGCGCAGGTATGGGCCGGCGACCTGGCCAGTGTCCCCTTGTCGGTGCGCCAACCCGTCAAGATGCTGATGCGCCGCGCCTCGCGCGATGGTCTGAAAGTGAAACTGACCTATATGGAACCCGTCGTCGCCCCCATTGCACGCGGACAGGAAATTGGCACGCTCACCATCACTGCACCCGGGGTGCCCGAGATGATCGTTCCGGTCTTCGCCGGTGCCGCGGTCGAAGAGGGCGGCCTGATGACGCAAATCAAAACAGGTATCAAAGACCTGATGTCGGGCGAACCGGAACCCACGTCGAAAACCGAGGAGCTGCCGCTTCACGGCGAACCGCAGTCGGCCGAAGTGCCGCCGCAATGACCAGGGGCCGGTTCATCACGTTCGAAGGCGGTGAAGGAACCGGCAAGTCGACACAAGCCCGGCTGCTTGCAAGCTACCTCGCGCAATCCGGTCTCGACGTCGTGCAAACGCGCGAGCCCGGCGGTTCGCCCTCGGCTGAGGAAATTCGCACCATCCTTGTGACGGGTGCCGCCGACCGTTGGTCGCCGATCGCGGAGACCCTGTTGTTCTACGCTGCGCGCATCGAGCATTGGCGCCAAGTGATCGAACCCGCGATTGTCCGCGGCGCCCATGTCGTCTGCGATCGTTTTGCCGATTCGACCATGGCGTACCAAGCCTATGCGGGCGGCCTCGATCGCAAACTCGTCGAAGACCTGCATCGCTTGACGATGGCGGGGGTGGCGCCCGATCTCACGCTGGTGCTCGACATCGACGTTGAGAAAGGACTGCTGCGAGCAGCCTCGCGACGCGACGACGAAACGCGCTTCGAACGCAAGGGCCGTTCGTTCCACGACAAGTTGCGTCAGGGCTTTCTCGACATCGCCCGACGCGCACAGGCGCGTTGCGTCGTCATCGACGCCGATCAACCGATCGACCGCGTTCATGCGGCCGTTCTGTCCGCGCTGAAATCGCGCTTGAGCCTCGGCTAATGGCGCCCCGCGCACGCAACATCGACGCAGAGCCCGTCCCCGAAAGCGACCGCATCGGCGCATTGGCGCATCCGCGCGAACGCTTGGAGCTGTTTGGCCATGCGGCCGCCGCCCGAACGCTCGCGATCGCGGCACGTTCGGGACGAATGCACCATGCTTGGATCATCGCCGGCCCCAAGGGAGTTGGGAAAGCAACTCTGGCGTGGCGTTTCGCACGCGCGCTGTTGGCACACGGTGCAGCCAAGTGTCCGGACGACCTCGCCGTTGCCGCCGAACATCCGATGCAGCGTCTTGTGGCGGCTCTCGCCCATCCGGATTTGTTGCTGATCCGCCGCCCCTGGGACACCGAGCGCAAGCGCGCTCGCACGGTGGTCACCGTGGACGAAGTGCGTCGCTTACCGGCGTTCTTTTCGCAATTCGCCTCCTATGACGGCCCGCGCATCGCCATTGTGGACGCGGCCGACGATATGAACACCGCGGCGCAAAATGCCTTGCTCAAAATCTTAGAGGAACCGCCTGCGCGCGCGTTGTTGTTGCTTGTCTCCAACGCCCCGGGTGGCTTGTTGCCGACAACACGTTCGCGATGCAGAATGTTGACTCTGCGCGCCCTCGATGCCGAACCGATGCGCCAGGCCGTGGCTCATCTTTCACCCGGCATTGATGAAAAGCAGCGCGATCTTCTCTGCGCCTTGGCGGAAGGATCGCCAGGGCGCGCGCTCGAACTGGCCGAAACCGGCGCGCAGGACCTTTATCGGGAGATCGTGGGCATTCTCCAGGATCTTCCGCGCTTGAACGCGCCCAAGCTCTTTTCGCTGGCCGAGAAAATGGCTCGTGCTTCCGCCGATCGCTTGGCGGTCTTCGTAGGCTTGTTGGCGCAGATCGAGGAACGTGTTTTGCGCGGCGCCTACGCCGCATTGCCGCCGGTGCCGGGTGAAGAAACGTTGCTACGCCAACTTCGCGTCGCGGTTCCGCTGGATGGGTGGTCGCGCCTCTGGGACGATTTGCGCGACCAAGCCAACCGTGCCGACGCTCTAAACCTCGACAAGAAACAGCTGGTCCTAAATACTTTCTATGCCATCGAGGCTGCGGCGCAGCGCTGAGCCAAGCACGGATTGAATTGATGTTGATCGACAGCCACTGCCATCTCGACTTCCCCGACTTCGGGCCAGAGCTCGACGCCGTGGTCGCGCGCGCGCGCCAAGCGGGTGTCGGCACGATGCTGACGATCGGAACCAAACTCCGTGCCTTTGAGGGTGTACGCAGGATCGCCGAGCGCTACGACGATATCTGGTGCTCCGTCGGCGTCCATCCCCACGAAGCGGCCGAGGAGCCGATCGAGGAGGCAAACGCCCTCATCGAGCACGCCAAGCACCCGCGCGTCGTGGGCATCGGCGAGGCGGGCCTCGACTATTACTACGAGCACAGTCCGAGGGACGACCAGATCCGCAACTTTCGTGCTCATATCGCCGCTGCGCGCGAGACTGGCCTGCCGCTCATCGTTCACGCCCGCGACGCCGACGAGGACCTTTGCCAAATTCTCGAGCAGGAAAGCGGGAAGGGGGCATTTCCGGGGCTGATCCACTGTTTCTCGTCGACGGCCAGACTCGCGCGCACCGCACTTGACCTGGGCATGATGATTTCGCTGTCGGGCATTGTGACATTCAAGAAAGCCGACGAACTTCGTGCGATCGCAGCCGATGTTCCGCTTGATCGGCTTTTGGTCGAAACCGACGCGCCCTATCTCGCGCCGATGCCCCATCGCGGCAAGCGCAACGAGCCCGCTTTCGTCACCTACACCGCGGCTGTTGTCGCGCAGTTGAAAGGCGTCGAACTCGATCGTCTCGCCGCCGCCACGACCGACAACTTCTTCCGCCTTTTCAAGAAAGCGCGACGCCCGACATGAGTTTGGGACTGAAAGTCACGATCCTGGGTTCCGGCTCCTCGGGCGGTGTGCCGCGCATCGGTGGCGCGGACGGGGCAGGGGACTGGGGTGCATGCGATCCAAGCGAACCCAAGAACCGAAGACGCCGCTGCTCGATCCTTGTCGAACGGGGCGACACGCGAGTCCTCGTCGACTGTTCGCCCGACATGCGCGAACAGTTGATCGATGCGCGCGTCTCGCGGCTTGATGCCGTGCTGATCACCCACGATCACGCCGATCAGACCCACGGCATCGACGACTTGCGCATGGTAGCCCAAAGCATGATGCGTCGCGTAGACGTGTACGGCACGGAAGAAACCCATCGCGTATTGACGACTCGCTTCGGTTATTGCTTCAAAGGCAACGAGGTTGGCGCCTATCCCGCAATCCTCGAACGGCATCTGCTTGCCCGGCCGTTCAAGGAATTCGCCATCGAAGGGAAGGGCGGGCCGATCCCGGTGCGCGCCTTCGATCAAGACCACGGCAGCATGATCAGCCAAGGCTTTCGCTTCGGACCGATTGCCTATTCTAGCGACGTCTTCGACCTGGACGACGCGGCCTTCGCGGCCCTCGAGGGCGTCGACTGTTGGATTGTCGATGCGTTGCGCTATCGCCCGCACCCGACCCATGCCCATCTGGATAAGACGCTCTCTTGGATCGACAGGGTACGCCCAAAACGCGCGATTCTAACCAACTTGCATATCGACATGGATTTCCTGACCCTGGCACGTGCGTTACCCGCAAGGGTAGAGCCCGCCTACGACGGACTAACCATAACGCTGTAATCTCATGTTCCTTTCGCACCCCACTTGCCGCGAAAAGCGCCGTTTCCCTCTGCATTCGCCTGCCGGCTGCGGCATCACTTCTCAGATTTCGGTTTGATTGTGTTACAAAAACTTGAGATAAGGTTTGACGAGGGGGGGCGTATCCGTAGGGAACGGCTACGCTAATTGTTTCGCATGATAGAAAAGCAGGCGGCTGTTCTTTGTCGGTCGGCCTGTCGGGGTGTGCTGGTGAGCCAAAACAAGGCTTTGCTTATCAATCTCCAACAAATCGAAAGCCGGGTGCCGGCCGAGTTCCGAAAGTCTTGGAACCGGCAAGCCGCCCGGTTAAGCGTTTGACGGCATGTCGCGAGCCAAAGGGCCGCGAATTGTATAGAATTTCAGGACCGATTGCCGGTCCGGCAATAAGGACGACGGGAAGGTAATTCGTTATGGGACGTGTAACAGTCAACAGGGGTACTCGGATGACGATTGCGCGCGCGATGGCCGCGTCGGCTTTGATGCTCGGCATCATTTTGATGGCGACGGTGGCAATAGCTCAACCGGCACCGCAACCTTCTCAACCTCAGCCCGGCGCGCCGACGGCGGTACCGGCCACCGACCCGGCGGCAGAGCCCGCTCCCGGCGAACCGCCTCCCCCGGCCATCGGACCAGACGGTCTTCCGATCGCCCCCGTGGCCGAAGAAGCGCTGCCCGCGGAGCCCGTTCCGGCGCCGGCGCCAATCGAGGAACCGAAGGGCAAGGAAATCACCCTCGTCGGCATGGTCCTCGAAGCATCGCTCGTCGTGCAAATTGTCATGGCGATGCTGGTGGCGTGGTCCGTTGCGACTTGGACGATCTTGATCTCAAAGCTCTTGTTCTTCTCCGGATTGAACGGCACCAGCGACCGCTTCCTGTCCGCCTTCCGCAATGCCGGCTCGCTGCCGGATGCGGCCAAATCGGCGGGTAAGAACTTCCGCAACAACGCGCTCGCCAAGATGCTCATGGCGGCGGCCGATGAAATCGGCACCGGCAAGAAAAACAACATCTCAAGCCGCGTCAATCAGCGCATGGGCATCGTCCAAGCCGAAGTGGGCGAGCAGTTGTCGTCCGGCATGGGCGTCTTTGCCACCGTCGGTTCGATCGCTGCCTTCGTCGGATTGTTCGGAACCGTTTACGGCATCATGAACTCGTTCATCGGCATCGCCGAGAAGGAAACGACCAACCTCGCCGTCGTCGCGCCCGGCATTGCCGAAGCCTTGCTGGCCACCGCCATCGGCCTGTTCGCCGCCGTCCCGGCGGTGATCTTCTACAACATGTTCGCCCGCCGCATCGGCGCGTACCAAACCCGGATGGAGAACTTCGCCAGTGAAGTCCTCATCCGCGTTTCTCGCGACCACGAGTAGGCGCAAATGGCTGGAAGTGTCGGTGGCGGTTCGTCCCGCGGCAAGCGATTTGACGACAACAGTCAAATCAACGTGACGCCCTTCGTGGACGTCATGTTGGTGCTTTTGATCATCTTCATGGTGGCCGCGCCCCTTGCCAGCGTCAACGTGAAGGTGGAATTGCCGCCCTCCGTCGCCAGCCCGGCCAAGGTCAAGGACCCGGTCTATGTGTCGTTGCAGGCGAACGGCAAGATTTATATCGGCGACTATCAAGTCACCTACAACGAGTTTTCGGTCAAACTCCTCGAAGCCGCGAACAACAACTACAACCGGCGCATCTTTATTCGTGCGGACAAGACGGTTCAGTACAAAGAAGTCATGCGCGTCATGAACGTCGTCCAGGACTCTGGATTTTACCAGATCGCCTTGGTGGCCGAAGACCGTTTGGAATAGTCGTAGACGACGGGTAAAACTGGGTAACAGGCCGCGATGGACAGGCGCACGTTTTACATTACGATTTTGATCTCCGTGCTGCTCCACGTTGTGGTGCTCTATTACATTGCTGCGACCTTCGGCTTCGTTCCCGGAATTGAAGAAGAAAAAGAAGAGGTCGTGTTGGCCGTGGCGACACCGCCTCCGCCGCCTCCGCCGCCTCCGCCACCGGAAGAGGTGGTGATCGAAAAGCCGCGCTTCCGCCCGCGCCCCACGCCACCGCCCCCGACGGCGGTGCAGGTCCCGCCGGTGCCGCTGAAGCCGCAACCGCCGGCCGAAAGCACGGCCGACGCGACGACGATCTTATCCGACAAACAGGTGCTCGACAGCCCGGTATCCAAGCCACCGCCGAAATACCCACAACGCGCACTCGAAGCCGAAAAGGAAGGCATCGTGCGCGTGCGCGTGACCATCCAGGCGGATGGCACCGTCAGCGATGTCGTCGTCGTCTCCGCAAAGCCCGCCGGCTGGTTCGAGAGTGCGGCAATGGCGGCGGTGAAGCGCTGGCGTTACAAGGCGTCGGGCCGGGTCATCACCGCTGAAGTCGAAGTGGAATTTAAGTTGAATTGATGTGTCGCGAACACGCGACCCTGGAGTTTAGTTCGACATGGCAGGCAATATCGGAACCGGCGAAAGCGCGAAAGGCGGCAGGAAACGCTATGGCGACAACGCTGAGATCAACGTCACGCCGTTCGTCGACGTCATGCTCGTGCTGCTCATCATTTTCATGGTCTCCGCCCCGCTCGCCACGATCAGCATTCCGCTCGACTTGCCGCCGCCGTCGGAAACCGAAATGCCACCCGATCCGATCGAACCGATCTTCGTGAGTTTGCAGGACACGGGCGTCATCAACGTCGGCACGCCCAAGACCGGCGAAATTCAGGCCGACTGGACGTCGCTCGGCGACGCCGTCAAGCAGAAAACCAACGGCGATCTGACGCGCAAAATCTTCATCCGCGCCGACCAAAAGGTCATCTATGCCGACGTCATGCGCCTGATGGATGCCATCGACAAGGACGGCTACAAGAACAAAGCGCTCGTGGCCGAAGACGTCGTCGACTGAACCGATCCAAATACAACCGAAGCGTGAAAAGCCGGACCTCCGGCCTTTTCTATTGGCCACTTGCACAAATCCCGCCGCGTCGTAGGCTGGATCGCAAATGAAACGCAATGTCGGAGCGTTTGGTTATGAATGTTGCTCATCCGCACCCGCGCACCTGGTCGCCGCACGTCGTCCTGTTCGCCATCGTCCTGCACACCGTCGTTTTCTATTTCGTCGCCGTCAGCTTCCGCATCGTACCGCCGCCCGTTGACGTGTTCGATCCGCCGACCATCAGAGCCGTTACATTCACGCCGCCACCGCCCACCATCGAGGTGCAGCCGGAACCCATCGTCAAGCGCCCGGTGTTCGAACAGCGCCCGACGAGGCCCCCGATAGTCGCGACCGTCCCGCCGACGCCTTTCACGCCCACAGCGGTGCCGTCGCAGGCCGGACCCACATCGATCGACGTGCAGCAACAAATCCAAGAGACGCCCATCGCCCAACCCTTGCCGCGTTACCCGGTTACGGCCCGGGAACGCGGCATCGAGGGCAGGGTAATCATGTCGATCACGATCATGCCGGACGGCTCGGTGCGCGATGTTCGCGTGGTCGGCGCGCAGCCGCGCGGCACCTTCGACTCCACCGCCGTGCGCGCGGTTCAAAACTGGCGCTACCGGCCGTCGAACGTTATCCGCACCAACGTCATCGTACATATGGATTTCGAACTGCGCGACACCTAGGCGAGCGCCGGTCGGAGTGTGATAGCCTCCCGTCATCACACCACTGACAGGAGCTCATCATGGCGATCGACTTCGAAATCCCGGCCGCGGCCAAGGCGATACGCGAGCGCGTGCGCCAATGGGTGCACGACGAATGTGTACCGGCCGAAAAACGACTGATCGACGGCGGCGACTATAAAACCATCTTGGGCGAGCTGCGCACCAAGGCGCGCAAGCAAGGACTGTGGTGCCCCTTCATCCCCAAGGAACACGGTGGCATGGGCCTGGGGCCGCTCGCCAACGCGCTGGTGCAGATGGAACTCGGCGAAAGCTATCTCGGCGCCTTGTCGATGAACACGCAAGGCCCCGACGACGCGACGATGCTGACCCTGCTCGAACACGGCACGCCCTATCAGAAGGAAAAATTCCTCAAGCCCTTGCTCAACGGCGACAAGCGCATCTGCTATTCGATGACCGAAAAGGTATCGGGCGCCGACGCCACCGGCATGCAAACGCGCGCCGAAAAAAAGGGCAACGACCGCTACGTCTTGAACGGCGAGAAGTGGTTCTCGAGTGCCGCCAGCGTCGCCGACATCGCGCTGGTGATGGCCAAAACCGATCCCGACGCCCCGCGCCACCAGCAATTCTCGACCTTCCTGGTCGAACTGCCCAATCCCGGCTATCGCATCAAGCGCAACATCGCCACGATGGCGCTCGAAGGGCCGCTGTCGCACATCCTCGGCGGCGGCCACGCCGAGATTGAAATCGACAATCTCGAAGTGCCGGCCGAGAACTTGTTGGGCGGGGAGGGCAAGGGCTTCGCCATGGGCCAGCATCGGCTCGCCTACGGGCGGCTGCGCCACGGCATGCACAACGTGGCGATGGCCCAACGCGCGCTCGACATGGCGGCCAAGCACGTCACCACGCGCTCGACGTTCGGCAAGAAGCTCGACGAGCGCCAGGCGGTGCAGTTCATGCTCGCCGATTGCGCCAGCGAACTCTATATCGCGCGCCTGATGCTGATGCACATCGCCTATAAGGCGGAAAACAAAATGGACATTCGCCAGGAAAACGGCATCGCCAAGGTGTTCCTCGCGCACATGGTGCACAAGGTCGTCGACACCGCGATCCAGCTCCACGGCGCGCTCGGCTACAGCCGCGACCTGCCGCTCGCCGCCTGGTACACGCACATCCGCAGCCAACGCCTGGTCGACGGTCCCGACGAAGTGCATCGCTGGACGACCGGGCGCAACGTGATCAAGGCATTCAAGGCGCACGGCACGACAGCGAGCGCCTGCGGCGGAGATTTGTTATAGGGAAATAATAAAGCTCACCGCCTCGAAAGTCTGGCGAGGTCGTAAAGTCACGCGGAGGCTCGGAGAACGCGGAGAAGTAAGAAGAAAGGATTGAACCACCGAGCACACCAAGAACACCAAGAACACCAAGAACACCAAGACGCTCAGGGTCGGGGTGTTCGCGCCGCGCGATAGCTCGTCTTTTTTTGGCGCGTTCCGCGCCACTCATACCAACCGACCGAATTTGCGACACGCGCGATCCAAAAAAAAGTCGTCATGGCCGGGCTAGACCCGGCCACCCAGCACGTCGCGTGTCTACGCGACGGAGCGGCTCTTTAGCTTGGAAAATTCAGCGGTCTTTTCGTCTCGCGGACGCGAGACGACTGGGTGGCCGGGTCAAGCCCGGCCATGACGATATGGGTGGATTTCGGAGTCAGAACTTCAAGCGGGTGGTATCACTTTTCTTCTTGGTGGTCTTGGTGTGCTTGGTGGTTCAAACTTTCCTTCTTCTCCGCGCCTCCGCGTGCACTCGTTCCGTCATGGTCGAGAGGCGCCGCGGATCGAAGCACATAGTTCGGCGCGCGTTTCGGCTGCAACGCTTCTGGACGCGCGGCGTTACCGTCGATGAAGGGCGCGGCGACATCGAACAGCGTCAGGCGAATGTCGTCGCCGGCGCCGCTTGCCCCGCACATCGAGCAGCGAAAGCGGCGCTTGAAATCCAAGATGCGAGTTTCCGGATGCGCCATCGCGGCAATCTGCGCCGGCAGAAGCGCCGTGCGATGGCCGCACGTGCACCGCAGATTGATCCCCCGATCCCGGCTCTGAAGCGAGCCGATCGTCAGTGCGCTAAGGCGCTGGCGCGGGGCTTGGGACATCGGCGCCGTTCAGTCGACCCGGTTGACGATCGGAATTTGGATGCATTTGGCCAAGTTGTGACGCCCGCCATAGAGCGTGTGCGCAACGAGATAGACCGCGCCGTCGGGCACCGCCGTGCCTTGCGGGATCTCCATCGTCAGCATCTCGCCCGCATCGCTGGGGCGCGCCATCACGACGTGGTTGGTATCGCGAAAGCCCTTGCAGCTGCCGCCATGATCGCCATTGCCGGCATCGTCCGCGACACCGGGCGCACCGACCTCAAGCCCCCAATGAACCATGTACATATCGACGCCGGTCTCGACCTGCGCCCGGCCGAGGCTCACCGTGCCGCCGATCGTCTTGCCGGGGTCGGTGTCGACAAAGGTCAACGACGAAGGGCCGTAACTCACGCCGGGCACGCGGGGATAGATCAGGTCTGGCCCGCCGATGGTGACGGCCGCATAAGCGCCGCCAAGACCGAGCACCACGATGCCAACTAGAATTTTCAGCCATCTGCCCATCGGCTATATCCTCCCGCGCGCCGTTCGACCGGCGTCGAGCGAGGATTGTGCTTCAAAACCGGGAGGAGAGCCATGGCCTCGGCGCGGCATCGCTGCACTTAACCGGCTGGCGAGGTATCGGGTGTATCATCGCGCGGCGGAAGCGGTCGATTTCCGGGAAATCCGGTGACGTGTAGCGAATTCAAGATGACCGAGGCGAGTCCGACTCGTGGAGTTCTCGGTTGGCGATGCGGCCAATCATGACAGCGCGGGCGTTCACGTCAGCGGGGCGCTTTTCGCCTTTTGGTCCCTTAGGCATCGTTGGTCTTGCGCAAACCGCGTCGCACCTCGGTACACCTCTTGTCCAGTTCAGAACGGTAAGGCTCTCGTTCCAGTACGCTTAAGGCCAGCGGCTCACCTAGCTTTCGCAGTTCGTGAGCGATGTAGAACCAGCCGTTATGGCGGCCAGTTTCCGCGATCTCCCGCGCCAGCTTCAGGACACGCTTTTCGTGCGCCGTTCGGGCCGTCATATGGGAACTATGGAACGGATTCCCAGTCTGTCAAATTGGGCCGGATTCTAACTGAGACACTACCCGCTTATTCGCGATGTATCACTTGACATACCCAAGCCCAATGCCTAGATATGAGTGCAAGGGAGATACGTCATGGCCTCTGCACTTTCGGCACCGCACTTTCACAACGAAGACGCGGCTTATTCCTGGGTCGAAAAACGACTGTGGCCGCAAGGCCCGGTCTGCCCGCACTGCAATGCGAGCGGCAAGCAAATCGGCCGCTTAGAGGGCAAGACCACCCGTCCTGGGCTTCGCAAGTGTTACGCCTGCCGCAAGCCGTTCACGGTCAAGATGGGCACCATCTTTGAATCCAGCCACGCCCCGCTGCGCTACTGGCTTCAGGCGATCTACCTCATCTGTGCCAGCAAGAAGGGCGTCAGCACCCGCCAGCTTCAGCGCACGCTCGGCTGCGGCCTCAAGACGGCCTGGTTCATGTCGCACCGCATCCGCGAAGCGATGGCCCCGGCCAAGGATGCCGGGCCGATCGGCGGGCAGGGCAAGACCGTCGAAGCCGACGAAATGTTTCTGACGAACTCCAAGCGCACCCGCAAGCGTCCTGGCTATGAGCACAAGGTTGCGGTTCTGAGTCTCGTTGAGCGCGGCGGACGCACCGTCTCGTTCAAGCTGCCAAGCTCGCCCAACGGCTTCGACATTAAGAGCGTGATCTACGACCACGTTGACCCGGCAACGCACCTGATGACGGACGGCGCGCAACTCTACAAAGCTAGCCCCGTCGCCAAGCACGAAAGCGTCAATCACAGCATCAAGGAATGGGCGCGCGGCGACGTTCATGTGAACACCGTCGAAGGCTATTTCTCAGTGTTCAAACGCGGTATGTTCGGCACGTACCAGCATTGCGGCGAGCAACACATGCAGCGGTATCTGGCGGAGTTCGATTTCCGGCAGAACACGCGCACCAAGCTGGGGTACACCGACACCATGCGGGCGGATGAGGCGCTCAAGGGCGCGGCTGGTAAGCGTTTGACCTACAAAGAGACGAGAAACAACGCGTGAGCGGAACTCCACAACCACCCCCAGCCATTGTCTATGCTGTGTTCGCTGGTCCGATTGACCAAGAGGCCGTGCGGCGATTGTTCCAAGGATTTACCGCCGTCATCAACAATGGCGGCAAGCACGTCCACTTGCTCGTGCAATCGACGGGCGGCTTCATCGGTGACGGCGTTGCGCTCTACAACTTTTTTAGGGCGCTTCCGATAGACCTAACCGTCTACAACGTGGGCCAGATATCGTCCGTCGCAGTCGTAACGTATCTTGGGGCCAAAAAACGCAAGGTCAGCGCAAACGCAACGTTCATGCTGCACCGCGCCTATTCGAGCCCGCAGGCCGCAGGCTCCGAGAGACTGCAGTCCGCTGCAGATGGTCTGACCTTGGACGACCAGCGGCTGGAAGCTATTTTGCGGCAACACATAACCCTCGCAGATGACAAGTGGGCCGCCCACAAGTTGGCGGAAATTTGGTTTTCAGCGCAGGACGCCGTGAAGGCGGGGATATCAGACGAGATCGCGGACTTTGCGCCGCCGGCCGGGATGCCATTGTTCAATGTCTAAGAAGAAGTCGCGCAAGGCACAGCCAAAGCTCAAACGTCCGAATGACGACCCGGCGCAGTCCACGCGGTTTGTCGAGGCCGCGAAGGCGGCTGAGGCGGACGATAGCCCGGACGCGCTAGATCGTGCGCTCGATCATGTCACCTTGATCCCGCGCAAATAGTCTATTTGTCTGCCAAGCCCGCCACTAATGACGCTCCATTTTTGATCGACTGGATGCCACGCTGTCGGCTGAGCCGTTAGGGCCTCAAACGCATTTGCTTCAGCCTGAAACCCGTGTGCGGTCAATTCCGCAACTGCGCCGTTACACCAACCGGCATACCCTGCCGCTCTCATCCCAAACGAAGCCTCATCGTGTGGCGCAGCCGCGCCCTGAAGCACCGTGCCTTGCGCAACTAATTTGCTTACCGCTGCGCCCTTGGCGGCAACAACCAGGGCACGTTGAAATCTCTCCCTTGGTGCATTGATGACGTTCCCGACGACCTGTAGAAAACAGAGCAGGCCAGCAGCACCCATCGCGCCACCGAACCAAGACAATAGGGCGGCAGTCGGCATCTGATAGCTCGCGACGGTTAGGGCGATACCGCCAGCGATAAAGAGCGCGGCGGCCCACCTGTAAAAGGCGTCGTTGTTCTGATCCATCCAGGAACCCGCGCGAATCGCTCAATCGCAGCCATAGTACCTGGGTATCGGAAGTGAAACATAGGGCGCTTATTTCCCATAATACATATTATGCGATAATCGGATGGGCCAAATCGCGGGAAGCGGCGGATTTCTCGCGTCCCCGCCCGTCACCTCTAGTCCCTCGCACAGGCCTCCGTTAGACCACGCGCGAACCACCTGAGAGCCCGCCACCGATGGATGCGCCAACCGATCTCCGACGCATTGACACGCTCATCGCCATCATGGCGCGCCTTAGGGACGCCGAGCGCGGCTGTCCGTGGGATCTCGAACAGACGTTCAAGACGATCGCGCCCTACACGATCGAGGAAGCCTACGAGGTCGCCGACGCGATCGCGCGCGACGACATGGCCGCGCTGAAGGACGAACTCGGCGACCTTCTGTTCCAGACCGTCTTTCACAGCCAGATGGCGGCCGAGGCCCGCGCCTTCGCCTTCGCCGATGTCGTGGAAGCGATCTGCGAAAAGATGATCCGCCGCCACCCGCACGTGTTTGGTGACGCGGACATCAAATCCGCCGAGGCGCAGACCGTGGCCTGGGAGGAACACAAGCGCCGCGAGCGCGCCGCGAAGGGCGAAAAGGCCAAGGGCTTGCTCGCCGACATACCGCTCGCCTCCCCTGCCCTCACCCGCGCCTTAAAGCTTCAGCAACGAATGGCGAGCGTGGGCTTCGATTGGGCGACGCGGGCGCCGATCATGGCAAAGCTCGACGAGGAGATCGGCGAGCTCAACGAAGCGATCGACGCCGGCGCGTCGAAGGCAAAACTCAGCGACGAACTGGGCGACATTCTGTTCGTCGTCGCCAACCTCGCGCGGCATCTGGGCGTCGACCCGGAGGAGGCGCTGCGCGGCACGAACGAAAAGGTCGTGCGCCGCTTCGCCCACGTCGAAGCCACGATCGAAGCGAATGGCGGCAAACTGGGCGAGGCCGGCCTAGAAGAGATGGACGCGGCATGGGACGACGCCAAACGGCTGGAGCGGACGCGCTGACACTCACCCGGGAGCGCGGGAAGAACGACTTGAATCCGGCCGCGCCGTGACTATGTCCCTGGTTTCCCGGGGCGACGGCGTCCCGCGGCTGCGACTTGACATGAAAATAGATGCGCCGACACGCGAACATCCGTAACAAGTTACGCCAATGTTACGTCTCAGTTACGGCAATATCGGCGGAAAGCCGCCATTGTTACGTTGTTACGGCATGGATTACGTCTATTATTTCCGCGCCGATTCCCGGTTCGGGAGCGACTTGACCAAACGCCCGCCGAACCGCCGCTCGAACTTAGGAAGCGCGGCGGCAACGATTGCGACCTTGAGTTTCACCCGTCCCTTGGCGTCGTTCGTGCGCTTGAGCACATCGCCGTTGGCATAGGCCCAGGCAAGGTCGGCGCCGTCCTCGGGCGCCAAGCGCAACTCGGCCTCGACGGAACTCTCGCTGAGCGCCTCGTCGACCATCTTCAGCAAGCGGTCGAAGCCCTCGCCGGTCAAGGCCGAGATCGGCACGCTCTTCGGTTCGCGCTTACCGTTCGCCGCCACTGGCCGCTTGCCGGGAGGAAAGCGATCGATCTTGTTCCACACTTCGATCATCGCCTCCTGCGCCCGCTCTTCGACGCCAAGCTCGTCGAGCACCGCCAACACGTCGTCCTTCTGCGCCGACCAGTCCGGGTGACTGGCGTCGCGCACATGCAGAACAAGGTCGGCTTCCAAAACTTCCTCGAGCGTCGCGCGGAACGCGGCAACCAGCTGCGTCGGCAGATCGGAAATGAAACCGACGGTATCCGACAGAATGATCCTTCGCTTCGACGGCAGCACCAGCCCGCGCATCGTGGGGTCTAGTGTGGCGAACAACTGATCCTTCGCCATCACCTCTGCGTTGGTCAGCTTGTTGAACAAGGTCGACTTTCCGGCATTCGTGTAACCGACCAGCGCCACGACCGGAAACGGCACGCGTTTGCGCGCCTCGCGATGCAGCTGGCGTGTGCGCGTGACGTCGACGAGCTCGCGCTTGAGTTTTGCGATGCGGTCGCCGATGGCGCGCCTGTCGGCTTCGATCTGCGTCTCGCCGGGACCGCCGAGAAAGCCGAAGCCGCCGCGTTGGCGCTCAAGATGGGTCCAGGACCGAACCAGGCGGCCCTTCTGATAGGTCAAATGCGCAAGCTCGACCTGCAAGCGGCCCTCGGCCGTGCGCGCCCGCTCGCCGAAGATCTCGAGAATAAGGCCCGTGCGGTCGAGCACCTTGGTGTTCCACTCGCGTTCGAGATTGCGCTGCTGCACCGGCGTCAATTGCCCGTCGCAGATCACGAGTTCGGGTTCGAGCTCCGCGCAAAGTCCCTTCAACTCTTCGACCTTACCCTTGCCGATCAAGGTCGAGGGCCTGACCTCGCTCAGCGCGGCGGGAAGAACGGCCACGACGTCGAGGTCGATCGCAAGCGCCAACCCCTTGGCCTCTTCCAGGCGCGCGTCGAGCGTGCGGGGCGTGGTCCGTTCGTCGGAACGCTTCATGTAGGGGTGAACGACGATCGCCCGGCGCGAACCTTGGTTCCAAACACCGGCCGAGCGTCCATCGAATGAGTTCGTCAAATCAAATCGTTTCCGGCTTCAATCGACCTAGGCCGAAACATCCGTTTCCTGTTCGAACAAGGGCACCGGAACGGAGGGCATCACGGTCGAGATCGCATGCTTATAGACCAGCTGCGAATGGCCGTCGCGCCGCAAAAGCACGCAGAAATTATCGAACCACGTGATGATGCCCTGCAGCTTGACCCCGTTCACCAGAAAAATGGTCAGCGGCGCTTTGCCCTTGCGGCAGGCATTCAAGAACGTGTCTTGAAGGTTCTGTTGTCGTTCGCTCATGGGTTGAACCCCATTTGTTAGTGTGCTGCCCTCAACGCGGGCTACGGGCTTCTAAGTCGCCAATGTGACAGGCGTACGACACGCGACTCAAATCGTCCGTACACCCGATGGGAGAACATGGCCGAGCCTTTGGCGAACGACAAGGGTCGGACTTGTGACGGCGCGCATAGGCCCTCGCAATTCCCGCTGGCGGCCGTGAATTAACCAGTGGCCTGACGACTGGTCCAATAGGCTTCGCGAAGCGACCTTGCGACAGGTCCCGGTTTACCGTCCCCGAGTTTAGTGCCGTCAATCGATGTCACGGGTATCACCCCGCCGGACGCCGCGGTTACAAACGCCTCGCGCGCGGCTTTGGCGGCTTCGACGGTAAAGGCCGCCTCGTCCAGCTTGATCCCGTGTTGCCGGCAGAGTGGAAGGATCTCCCCGCGCGTAACACCTGGCAAAATTGACTGGTCGAGACGCCGCGTCCTCAGCACGCCATCCGCATCGACGATCCATGCATTCGTCGATGCCCCTTCGGTAACAAAACCGTCGCGGTCGACGAACCAAGCCTCGAACGCGCCCGCCTCGCGCGCCTGCTGCTTGGCCAGCACATTGGCGAGCAGCGAGGTCGACTTGATGTCGCAGCGCGCCCACCGCGTCTCGGGAAGCGTAACGACGGCAACACCCGCCGCGGCCAGCGAATCGTATTTCTCGACCGCCAGATTGCGTGCCGTCACCACCAGGCTCGGCTTCACATTGCCGATCGGAAACTGATGATCCCGCCGCGCGACCCCCCGCGTGATCTGCACATAGACAAGTCCGTCACGCACGCGATTGCGCCGCACCGTCTCGCGCATCACATGCCGAAGCTGTGCCAAGCCGATCGGCCAACCAATGCGCAACTCGCCGAGCGAGCGCTCCAACCGCTTCAAGTGAGGCGCCTCGTCGATCAGCTCGCCGCCACGGACGGCGCAGACCTCATAAACCCCGTCGGCAAACTGATACCCGCGATCGTCGACATGCACCGACGCGGACGCATAGCGCACATAGCGCCCGTTGACATAGACGAGCCGCGACATCAGCCGATCAAATCGTCGCCGCGCCCGCCGGTATTAATGCCAAGCGACTTCAGCTTGCGATGCAACGCCGAACGCTCCATGCCGATAAAAGCCGCGGTGCGCGAGATATTGCCGCCGAAGCGGTTGATTTGCGCCAACAGATACTCCTTCTCGAACATCTCGCGCGCATCGCGCAGCGGCAGCGCGATGATCCGCTCGCTGCCCGCACCTTGGCTCACCGCCGGCGTCGACGATCCCACATCGGCAGGCAACAGATCGGCGGAGATCACGCCTTCCGGGTCGTCGGCCGCTAGAATAAGCAGACGTTCCACATTGTTGCGCAGCTGCCGGATGTTGCCCGGCCAATTGTGCGCCTGAAGTGCCGCCATCGCATCGTCACCGACTTTGCGCGGCTGCAATCCTGTTGCCGACGAAATACGCTGCATGAAATGTTCGACCAGCTGCGGTATGTCTTCGCGCCGTTCGGTCAATGCCGGTACGCGAATACCCACCACGTTCAAACGATGGTAAAGGTCCTCGCGCAAACGTCCGTCTTGAATCTCCACTCGCGGATCGGCGGAACAAGACGACATCACGCGTACGTCGACCTGCACCTTCGCGCCGCCGCCCACGCGCTGAAAGTTCTGCTCGACCAACACGCGCAGAATCTTGCCTTGCGTCTCAAGCGGCATGTCCGGCGCTTCGTCGAGGAACAGCGTTCCGCCATGCGCCTGCTCGAACAAGCCGACCTTGCGCCCGCCTTCCCCGGCGCCTTCCACGCCGAACAACTCGATCTCCATGCGCTCCGGCGCGATGGTCGCGCAGTTGATGGCGATGAACGGGCTGCGCTGACGCCGCGACTTCGCGTGCAACAGCCGCGCGACGACCTCCTTGCCGGACCCCGGCGCGCCGCTGATCAACACCCGGCTGTTCGTCGGCGCGATCTTTTCGATCATCTGGCGCAGCTGCCCGATCGCATGGCTTTGACCCACAAGATCGAAGTCGTCCCACAACCGGTCTCTTAGAGAGTCGTTCTCTTTTCGAAGACGTTGCGCCTCCAGGGCGCGTTCGACCGTCAGCAAGATGCGGTCCGCTTTGAAGGGCTTCTCGACGAAGTCGTAGGCGCCCTTCTTGATGGCTGTGACGGCTGTCTCGATATTGCCGTGGCCGCTGATAACCAGAACCGGCAAATCGGGATGCTCTTTCTTGATCTCGTCGAGCACCTGAAGCCCGTCGAGCCGGCTGCCTTGCAGCCAAATGTCGAGGATGACCAACGCCGGTCTGCGCGAGCGTATCTCGCGCAACGCGCCGTCGCTGTCGCCCGCCGAACGGGTATTGTAACCCTCATCGGACAGAATGCCCGACACGAGTTCGCGGATGTCTGCCTCGTCGTCGACGATCAGAATATCAAGCGCCTGCAATGCGCCGTTTTTGCTCATCGCTATTCACCTGCAAGTTGGATCGCGCCGAGACGGCGCAAGAAGGTAAGCCTCACCAACGCACCGCTTTCGCGCGCGTCACCTGTTTCATCGACGTTCGGAGCGTCTTCAAGCGCGAGAACGCCCTTATGGTCTTCCATGATCTTCTTCACGATCGCGAGCCCCAGGCCCGTACCCTTTGCACGCTTAGTTACGTATGGCTCCGTCAAGCGGTTGCGATCCTCGGTAGGCAAGCCGACACCATTGTCGACGATTTCGATCGCGACATGAGTAGGCGTCTGAACCAAGCGGATTTCGACCCGCCCGCCAGTGGAAAGCTGCTCGTCTTCCCCCTCCGTGCCGAAACGCGCACGCACCGCTTCCCCCGCATTCTTCAATACGTTGGTCAAGGCTTGACTGACCAGCCGGCCGTCGCACTCCACCATCACGGCCACGTCTGGCGTCAACAGAGCAAACGTAATTTGCGGCAGGGCAACACGCTGCAAGAACACTGCATGCTTGATCAGATCGCCGATGTCCTCGTCGCGCATCACCGGCTGCGGCATACGCGCGAAGGACGAGAACTCATCCACCATCCGGCCGATATCGCCCACCTGCCGGATGATCGTCTGCGTGCATTGCTCGAAGACCTCCGGATCGGTCGTGATTTCCTTCTTATACTTCCGCCGCAAGCGCTCAGCAGACAATTGGATGGGTGTCAGCGGGTTCTTGATCTCATGCGCGATGCGCCGCGCAACGTCCGCCCACGCCGACGTACGCTGCGCCAAAATCAGATCCGTAATATCGTCAAACGTCACGACATAGCCGCGTTCGTCCTCGCTTGCCCTTTCGCGCGTCACCGTGACCGTCATGTTGCGTGTCTTGCCATTTCGTATGAGGTCCACATGCCCCTGCGCGCGCCCGTCCGGATGCGCCAGCGCCTGTTGAACCAATGCATTTACCTCTGGCACGGCGGCACCTAAATCCCGCCCGATCACATCGTCACGATTGACGCTGAGCAACATCAACGCCGAGCGATTTGCGATATCGGCACGCCCGTGTCCGTCAAGGCCGACCACCCCCGCCGACACACCCGACAAAACCGCTTCGGTGAAGCGGCGCCGCTGCTCGGCTTGACGATTGGATTCGATCAATTCGTTCCGCTGGCTCTGCAGCTGCCCGGTCATGCGATTGAACGCCCGCCCTAGTGAGGCAAGCTCGTCGTCGTCGTCGGCCAGCGTCACCCGCGCCGCCAGATCGCCGTCCGAAACCCGCTCGGCCGCCCCGATCAAGCGCCCGATCGGAGTGACGATGCGGTTAGCCGTCCCGAGGCCGATCCAAATCGCGCCGAAAAGAATGACAAACGCAACGATGCCGTACATCAACACAAACGTTAGTTGAACGTCGTTGCGGTCGCGCTCAAGCCGGTTGTAGTTGTTGACGACTTGCTCCGTATTGGCCAGATACTCGAGAATTTTCGGATTAACGTCGCGCACCAGCACCAGGAAAATATCGACACCGGGCTGAATCACGGTTGCCAACTTGGCAACAACTCTAATTTGCCCCTCGTCCTGATTGATGGTCAGCACCGGCGATCCACCACGAGCCTGCGCCATCTCGTCGTCGGACGGTTGCTTGATTTCGGAGAAGCGCGATTTCGCCTGCCCAAGCTCGTTCCTGTTTGACTCGACAACTAAGATGTCGGCCCCAAGTTTGTTCGCAATGTTCTCCAAAATCCGGCCGAACCCGAACGGATCGATGATCTGCAGAGGGCTCAGCGTGTCGATGGAAGAGGCTACAATGACGGCATCGCTGCGCAGCTTTTCTGTCGAGTCATCCAGATAGCTTTTTGTCACCGCCAACGAGTTGTCGACAACCGAGCGCACACCGCCACTGAACCAAGCTTCCATCGCAAGGTTGATCGTTACCGCAGCGGCACCCGCCGTGAGCACGACGGGAATTACCGCGATCAGGCTGAAGATGGTAACGAGACGGCCATGCAGTCGTGCTCCCGCCGTGCCCGACCTACGGCCCATCCACAAGCGCACCAACCGGCCAATGACGAGCGCCGCAAGCGCAAGCAGCAACAGCAAATCGAGGAACGTCAAATACAGCCGCACATCGGGCGTCGGCTCAATTGCGGTCGAGTTTGTTAGAATCAAATAGGTCGCAAGCACCGCCAGCAGCGACAGCCCGATAAGCGCATAGGACAGCCATGATGTTCGCGCGACCCGAAACAGGTTGCGCTGCAGCCAATCTTGTCCTGGTTCGGGCGTCAGTGTGACCGCCATGCTCCGTGCTCAAAAATCCCCGGTGGGGAAATTGCAACGTAGAGTTTCAGCAACAGACACGTGCTATTCCAGCCGCTCTGTACCTGTTCAATGACAGTGTTGCTGATTTTCGTTGCTCTGTTGCATCACTTGAACCCGCGAAGCACCGGAATGTCAAGGCTCCGAATCTTGGCTCGAAGCGTGTTCCGGTTAACACCCAAAATCTCGGCAGCCTTGATTTGATTACCACGCGTTGCACCTAGGCACATCGAAATCAACGGCCGCTCAACATCTCGAAGAATACGGTCGTAGAGACCGGGTAACGGAAGCCGTCCATTCAGCTCCGCGAACTGCCGCGCCAGGAGTTTCTCGACAACCGCACTCAGCGGCTGATCCGCCTCGTCATCGACCAGCCCCATGGCCGAAAGCGGCTCGCGCAACTCACTCTCGACGATCTCGACCGTAATCGACGGTTCGGTGTAGAGCGCGCTAAAACGTCTGACGAGATTCTCGAGCTCGCGCACATTCCCGGGCCAACGATGCCGCTTCATGGCTTCAAACGCTGCCTCGTCGATGGACTTGCCAACCATGCCCTGACGCTCGGTCTGCGACAAGAAATGCCGCACCAAGTCCGGAATGTCTTCGAGCCGCTCGCGCAATGGAGGCAGACGCATGGGCACCACATTCAGTCGGAAGAATAAATCTTCGCGAAACAACCCTTGATGAATGAGCTGCCGCAAGTCGCGATGGGTCGCCGCGATGATCCGCGCGTTGGCTTTGATCGGCTGACGGCCGCCAACGGGTGTATATTCGCCTTGCTGTAATACGCGCAGCAGCTGTGTCTGCGCTTCCAGCGGCATGTCGCCGATCTCGTCGAGAAACAAAGTCCCGCCGTCCGCTATTTCGAACTTACCTTCCCCGCGAGAGGCTGCGCCGCCGGATGCGCCCCGCTCATGTCCGAACAATTCGGCCTCGATCAAGTCGCGCGGGATCGCCGCCATGTTGGCGGCGACGAACGGGCCATTTCGACGTTTGCCATAGTCGTGCAGCGCCTTGGCGACGAGTTCCTTTCCCGTGCCCGACTCGCCGGAAATCATCACGGTCAAATCGGTCTGCATCAGACGTGCGATTACGCGATATATGTCCTGCATCGCAGCCGAACGGCCGATCAACGGCAATTCGTCGCTTTGCACGGATTCGGAGGCAGGCTTTCGTTTCTCGCCTCTGGCTTGAAGGGCCCGCTTCACCAAGCCGGTCAACTCGTTCAAGTCGAACGGCTTGGGCAGATATTCATAGGCGCCGCGCTCGGCCGCCGTGATCGCGGTCATCAACGTATTCTGCGCGCTCATCACGATGATCGGCAGATCGGGCCGAAGCTTCTTCAGACGCGGCAACAACTCGAATGCATTTTCGTCGGGCATAATCACGTCGGTGATGACGAGATCGCCCTCCCCCGCCGACGCCCACCGCCACAGCGTCGCGGCGTTGCCTGTCGTGCGCACGAGATAGCCTGCCCGACCCAGTGCCTGGTTGAGCACGGTTCGGATCGCCGCATCGTCATCGGCAACAATGATCGTTCCGGCGTTCATGCGCGCCTCCTTTTCAATTGCGATGCATTGGCAGGCGCACGCGAAACACAGTGCGCCGCGGTGCAGAGTCACATTCGATGGTCCCGCCGTGATCGCTGACGATCTTGGCGACGATGGCAAGGCCGAGCCCCGCGCCCTTCGATTTTGACGTTACGAACGGTTCGAACATCGAAGTCAACATGTCACCCGAGACCCCGGGACCGTTGTCGCGCACACTCACCTCAAGCGGCAACGCCAACCGGTCGCTCGTGCCGCCGACGGTCAAATGAACGCCGGGTCTGAATGCCGTCCGAAGCACGATCTCGCCGTCGGCTTGGCCGCCCACCGCATCGCAAGCGTTTTTCGCCAAATTGAGAAACACCTGGATCAACTGATCCTTGTCGCCCATCACCGGCGGCAACGACGGATCATAACTCTCGGTAAACAACACGGAGCGCGCGAAGCCCGTTTTCGCCAATCGCCTGACATGATCCAGCACTTCATGAATGTTGACCGGCTTGCCGTCCAAGCGGCGCCGGTCGGTGAAAACCTCCATGCGATCGACCAGCTTGCGGATTCGATCGGTCTCTTCGCAGATCAGCCGCGTCAACGCCCGATCCGACTCCGACGCATTTTGCTCGATCAACTGCGCGGCGCCGCGGATGCCGGCCAATGGATTTTTGATCTCATGCGCCAGGATCGCCGCCATGCTCGTCACCGACCGCGTCGCATGACGTTGCGTGAGCTGCCGGTCCATCGTCTGCGCGATGGAGCGCTCTTGGAACATCACCGCTACGCCGCCCGGTAAATCGGCTATCGGCGATAGATGGAAATCGACGGAACGGGCCGAAATGCGCGGCGTCGCGATCTCGACTCCATACTCGCTGACGGTGACCCCCTGATCGCGCACCTGTTCGATTAGCGACAGTACGGGCGACCCAAATGGCAGCATGCCCGGCAGCGATTGCCGCTTAAGCATCGCCGAACTCATATCCAGAAACTGTTCCGCCGGCGGGTTCGCGAAAACGATCATTCCCTTAGCATTCACCCCGATCAGTGGATGCGTCACGGCAGCAAGCAGTGCCTCCGCAAGAGCCGCCGGTGCTACCGCCGGAATGGCGCGTTCGTCGCTGGCCTTAACTTTGACTTTCGTGCTCACGCCGCCTCCGCGAGCGCATCCTGGCCAAGACAGAGGCGAACCAACAACGGTTCTGGATCGTTCGAGCGAACCAACGCATCGCGCACCGCCCGATCGCCACTTGCCCGTTCCGCATACCAACCAAGGTGCTTGCGAACAACGCGCCGACCCAAATCGACGCCATAGTGCGACAGCGCCGCGCGATACTGTGTCAGCACGGTTTGCCATAGTTCAATTTGAGGCGGGTCGCATGGAACATCGCCGCCGCGCACCGCTTGCTGCATTTGAGCCACTGCCCACGGTCGGCCGAACGCTCCGCGGCCAATCATCACGCCGTCGGCGCCCGAGTCATTCAGGATTTGGACGGCGTCGGCCGCTGTCCGCACATCGCCGTTCGCAAGCACCGGAATCGATACCGCCGCCTTCACCTCACCGATGAAACGCCAGTCCGCCCTACCCTCATAGAACTGAGCGCGCGTGCGGCCGTGAACGGCGATTGCCTGAACGCCTTCGCTTTCGAGCTCGTGGGCAAGCCGCGGTGCGTTGCGGTCCGCGTCGTCCCAGCCCAAGCGCATCTTAACCGTCACAGGAACCGAGACCGCATCGACGACTGCGCGCACCAGCGCTCGCGCCAACACGGGCTCTCGCATGAGCGCCGAGCCGCAGAGCCCGCCCACCACTTTCTTCGCCGGGCAACCCATATTGATATCGATCAGCAGTGCGCCCTCGGCCTCAGCTATCCGCGCAACATCCGCGAGGGCTGCGGGATCACGCCCGGCAAGTTGGATGGCAACCGGCCCGTCGGCGCGGTCCGCCTTCAAACGAAGAGCCGCACTACGCCGATCGCGCAAAAGTTCCGCGCTGGCCACCATTTCGGAATAGACAAGCGCCGCTCCAAACCGACTGACTGCGGCGCGAAACGGCGCGTCGGTCACCCCCGCCATCGGTGCCAAGACGACCGGCCTTGAACTGAAAATCGAACTGATCGCGCTGCTCATAATCTGTGCATCGAACATAGGTGCATAATTTGTAGTCAGCCTAAGTTCCCGGCACTTGTTATGCAAGGACATTTCGCACATGCAGCATACTCACCAGCTTGACGAGTTAACGGCGGCAAAGCCCAAGTGGCATATGCCAACCCCCATCAAGTGTTCAGCTCTGATCGTTGCCGGAGGACACGGTATACGGGCGGGCCAAGGCGCTCCAAAACAGTATCGCATCCTCAACGGACACATGGTGCTGCGGCGAACCATCGAAGCCTTTGCCGGTCATCCGGCTGTGAACGCCGTGCAAGTGGTCATAAGCCCCGAACATCGCTCTTTCTACGACGCGGCAACGCGCGGCATGGCGTTACTTCCGCCAGTCAACGGCGGTGACACTCGTCAGCGATCCGTTTTGGCAGGTCTGGAACGCCTGAGCGACGATCCGCCCAACCTCGTGCTCATCCATGATGCCGCGCGAGCACTTGTCGATGCACAAACAATCTCAGCAGTTGTGAACGCACTAGCAATTGCGGACGGCGCGCTCCCCATACTCTCAGTCGCCGACACCTTGAAGCACGTCGTGCTGGACCGCGTCGACGCAACGTTGCCGCGCGACGGCATCGGCCTCGCGCAAACCCCACAAGGCTTTCACTTCGAAAAGATCCTGCTCGCGCATCGCATCGCGCGTGATACGAACTTCACCGATGACGCAGCAATTGCCGAACATGCGGGACTTACCGTGCGCGGCGTGCCCGGCTCTCGCCTCAACTTCAAACTGACGACGCCCGAGGATTTTTTGATGGCCGAGGCATTGCTCGCGCGAACCAGCGCCGTCCGAACGGGAATGGGCTTCGACGTGCATCGCTTCGGCCTCGGCGATCACCTGTGGCTCTGTGGCGTGCGCGTTCCTCACACCCAAGGGCTGGTCGGCCATTCGGACGCCGACGTTGGTTTGCATGCGCTTACCGACGCCATTTTGGGCGCAGCCGCCCTCGGCGACATCGGACAACATTTTCCGCCTACCGACGAACGTTGGCGCGGCGCGCCGTCCCACATCTTCCTCTCCCATGCGGCCAATCTGATCGCCGATGCGGGAGGCCGTATCGAGCATGTCGACATCACCCTGATCTGCGAGCGCCCCAAAATAGACCCGCACCGCGAGGCCATGGCTGTCCGGATCGCCGAACTGCTGGCGCTCGATCGCACGCGGGTCAACGTCAAGGCAACCACGACCGAAGGTTTAGGCTTCACCGGTCGCAACGAAGGAATTGCCGCACAGGCGATCGCAACGGTGCGCTTATGATCACGCCGATGAAAATCGCAAGCCTTCCCGACGGCCGCAGCCTGCGCGAGCCCATGACCGCCATCGTCACTTTCGGCGGCGTGGGACTACTGCCCTTCGCGCCGGGTACATGGGGCTCGGCCGCCGCCCTGCCCTTCGGTTGGATTCTGGCGGTGCTCGGCGGATGGCAAGCACTCCTAATCGGCGCTGCTACGGTCGCCGCCATCGGTTGGTGGGCGTCCGAGCGCTATGTCAAAGCCACCGGCCGCCAGGATCCTCCGGAAATCGTCATCGACGAGGTGGCGGCGCAATGGCTCGCGCTTGCCGTCGTACCGGTCACCCTATCGGGATTCTTCGCTGCCTTCTTCGTCTTCCGCCTCTTCGACACGCTGAAGCCCTGGCCGGCAAGCTGGGCCGACGCGGAGGTCGAAGGCGGCGCCGGGGTAATGTTGGACGACTTGTTCGCGGGCCTCTATTGCGTTCTGCCGCTTCTCGCACTTGGCATCATGGGATTCATCTGATCCATGTTTGCGGACAAGATACTCAAACTCGCCGAATCCGTGCTTGCCGAGGCGAGAGCGAAGAATCTGAAGATCGTCACGGCCGAAAGCTGCACGGGCGGCCTCGTCGCTGGCGTGCTGACGGAAATTGCAGGGTCGTCGGACGTGTTCGAGCGCGGCTTCGTAACTTATTCGAACGATGCCAAGCAGGAATGTCTCGGCGTGATCGACGACACCCTCGACAAATTCGGCGCGGTCAGCGCATCGACGGCGATCGCGATGGCCGAAGGCGCACTCGCGAACTCGAGCGCGGACGTGTCGGTTGCGATCACCGGTATCGCAGGTCCCGGCGGCGGGTCACCCGACAAACCCGTGGGCCTCGTTCACTTCGCGACCGCGCGCCGCGGTCGGGCAACGATCAGCGAAGTGCGCCGCTTCGGCGATATCGGCCGTAACGCGATCCGCATGGCAAGCGTCGAGATTGCAATCACGCTTCTACGCCGGCAGATCGCTTGAGCCGTAGAGTACATGTGCGCGGGCGTCGAACGACGACGCCATCTTGACGACCGCGCGCGTGAAGACGCCGCTGATCAGCGCCTCGAGCGTTTTGCTCTTGAACGCGAAGTCGATGTCGAAATGAACCATGCAGCCGCCATCGACCGCGTCGAAATGCCAGCGGTTCGTCAAATGCTGAAACGGACCGTCGAGATACTCGACCGTGATTTCCATCGCCGGACGATTGAGAATGACGCGGCTGGTGAATTGTTCGCGAAAAGCGCCGAACGCGGCAATCAAATCCGCCGTGAACGTGTCGCCGTCGCGCGCTTTGATCCGCGTGGCGATGCACCACGGCAGGAACTGGGGATAGCGTTCGACGTCGGCGACCAGTGCGAACATCTGTTCGGGCGTGTAGGGAACGAAACGATTCTCGCTGTGTTTCGGCAAGAGGATTTCAAAGCCCGCTCAAACGCGCCGCGCGCAACCGCGCGAAGTCGTCGCCCGCCAAGTAAGACGAGCGCGTCAACGGCGACGAAGCCACCATCAAAAATCCTTTCGCCCGAGCAACCTGGGCCAAACCTTCGAACTCCTCCGGCGTCCAAAACCGGTTGATCGCCGCATGGCGTGACGATGGCTGCAAATACTGCCCGATGGTGATGAAATCGACGTTCGCCGCGCGCATGTCGTCCATCACCTGCATCACTTCCTCGCGCGCCTCGCCGAGCCCCACCATCAAGCCCGACTTCGTAAACATCGCGGAGTCGATCTCCTTGGCCTGTTGCAGCAAGCGCAGGCTCGCAAAATAGCGCGCACCCGGCCGTATCTTCAGATATTGCCGCGGCACAGTTTCGAGATTGTGATTGAACACATCCGGCTTGGCCGCGATCACGACCTCAAGCGCGCCGGGCTTGCGCAAAAAGTCCGGCGTCAAAACTTCGATCGTCGTCCCCGGTGCCGCGGCACGAATGGCGCGAATGGTCCGCGCGAAATGCTCGGCGCCGCCATCGTCCAGATCATCGCGATCGACCGAGGTAACGACGACGTGCTCGAGACCCAGTTTGGCGACCGCATCGCCGACCTTCGCCGGTTCGCATGCATCGAGCACACCCGGAATACCCGTCTTCACATCGCAGAACGCGCACGCCCGCGTGCAGGTGTCGCCCATGATCATGAACGTCGCGTGCTTCTTCGTCCAACACTCGCCGATATTGGGACAGCCCGCTTCTTCGCACACCGTATGAAGCCCGTGCTCGCGCACGATCGCTTTCGTTTCAAGATAGGCCTTCGAACCCGGCGCCTTGACGCGAATCCAGTCGGGCTTGCGCTGAATGGGATTGATCGGCCGCTCGCGCTTTTCCGGATGGCGCGCCGCGCGAAGGTCCTTCGCCGATTGATCGAAAACCGTGGTCATGCGGCACTCATATAGCGTGGACGGTGGAGAATCACAGCGCCCCCCACCCGCCGCCTTGTCCGTTTCCCCTGAATTCAAGCCTCTGATTCAACTGATTTATTGCCGGAACGAACCGAACCCTTGATTGAACTCTCACGAGTGTTACCTTAGCTGAAACAAAACGTGAGCGGCCCATTGCCGCACGGGAGGTTCGCCAGTGTCACTGCCAGCCACAGCGGCCGCATCGACGCGCATTCCATTCGATATCCGCCGCACCCAGCGTTCGATGATCTCGGCCCTTCTCGAAGCGCGCAAAACCTTCGGCGGCAGGACGGTCGCGCTTTGGGATGCCGACGACCGCCAATTGACCTACGACGAAATCGTCCGCGCCGCCTTCGCCCTGGGCAGCGCCATGCGCAAATACGCCAAGCCCAAGGAAAGCGTCGGCATCATGTTGCCCACCGGCGCCGGCGCCGTGCTCGCGTTTTATGCCGTCCACGCCTTCGGCCGCGTGCCGGCGATGCTGAACTTCACCTCTGGCGCGCGCAATTTGAAAGCCGCCTGCGCCGCCGGCGAGGTCAAGGTCATCGCCACCGCGCATAAATTCGTCGAGCTGGCGAAACTTCACGAACTGATCGAGGAACTCTCGACTGTCGCCAAGATCGTCTATCTCGAAGACGTGCGCGAAAACCTGTCGATCGTCGATAAGATCGCGGCCGTCGTAGGCTCGCTCATCCCCCATTGGGCGCTGAAGAAATGGCCGAACTACGAAGACACCGCCGTCATCCTGTTCACCTCTGGCACCGAGGGCGACCCCAAGGGCGTCGTCCTCAGCCATTCGAACATTCTGGCCAACGTCGATCAGGTGCGCGCCCATATCGATCTCTATCCCGAAACGGACGTACTCTTTAATCCGCTGCCGACCTTCCACTGCTTCGGCCTGACCGTGGGCGCGATCCTGCCCTTGATGGCGGGGATCAAGGCTGTGTGCCACCCCTCCCCGCTCCAAGTGCAAACGATCACGAAGCGCATTCGCGTGACGAAGGCGACGATCCTGCTCGCGACCGACACATTCATCTCGCAATACGCCCGTGCCAGCGATGAAGGCGACCTGGCCTCGCTGCGCCTCGCCGTTTGCGGCGCCGAACGCGTGCGCGACGAAACGCGCGCCCTGCTGCGCCGCCGCTGCAACATGGAAATCCTCGAAGGCTACGGCGTCACCGAAGCAGCCCCGGTCGTCGCCGCCAACCAACCGGGCGCCAACCGCTTCGGCTCGGTCGGCAAGCTGATGGCCGGCATGGAGTGGAAGCTCGAACCCGTCGAAGGCATCGCAAACGCCGGGCGCCTGTTTGTGCGCGGACCCAACGTGATGAAGGGATACCTGACACCCGATCAGCCGGGCGTCCTGCACCCGTTGCTCGACGGCTGGCACGACACCGGCGATGTCGTTGCCGTCGACGACGAAGGCTTTATCGCCATCCGCGGCCGCGTCAAACGCTTCGCCAAGATCGGCGGCGAAATGGTCTCGCTCGCAGTCGTGGAAAACTGCGCCTCTGCACTGTGGCCCGACAACATGCACGCCGCCGTCGCCGTTCCCGATGGCCGCAAGGGCGAACAGATCATCCTGGTCAC
>JANOFM010000033.1:0-2521 GCA_031413635.1 Alphaproteobacteria bacterium
GTCCGGCGGCAACCAACAAACCCGTCACGAGGCTGGCGAGCGCGCCGAGAATTAACATTTGGCTCCAGCTTAGCGCCGCCGCCACGCCGCCGAGTTGATGGGCCTGCTCTGCTTGTTTCAACCGGTCAAGCGCGCTGCGTAGTGAAATATACGCCGCTTCAAGTTGAGGCGTTTGGGGCAATGCGCTCAGCGAGTCCATCGCTGCCGTTCCGCGCAAGGCAACGGGTCCCATTTGCGGTGCGGTGCGCGCGACGTGAATGAAGGCCTCGGCGACGGCGCGGGCCTCGCGTAGGGCCTCGGTGGCGCCGGTGTTTGCTACGTATATTGCTTGTAGTTGCCCGATGGCGACATTCGCGTCGGCTGCTTTACTGTTGAGCTGCGCCGGTGCAGTCGCATCGCCTGTCAACCGATAGTTGCGATAGATTTTGAGAAAGCCGTCGTAGCCCAGCGCCTTTTCGATCGAACTTATGCGTTCGGCGGCTTGCCGGCGGACAGACGGATCATTCAGATCGCGCTGTAACTCGCTGATATAGCCAGCAAAATACGCCCCGCCGAGCACGAGGGCCGCGGCGGCGAAGACGGCAACCGCGGACAGAATGCGGCTGGTTGATGAAAGCGTGCGCACGTTTCCCCCGTGGAGCGTTGCCGCTCGCGCATGCTGTGATTCGAACCGCAAGTGTAGAGGAGGGGGCGGTTAAGGGGAATCCCGAACCGATTGGCAGATCAGCGTCGTGCCAGGCGCGCTTCGATGCGATCGATGGCGGCATCCATGCGGGCCATGACGGTCGCGACGCGCGACACCGCCGCGTCATGCGCGCCGCGCCACGCATCCAAATGACGAACAAGGCCCGTGTGCATGGCGTCGAGTTCGCCGGCTTCCTGCTCGAGCGCGCGCGCAAAGGTCGCTTTGGTTTTTGCTTTCGTCGCCGGCGTCGCGTGTTGGGCGGTCATTTTTGCGTTCTTGCTCCGGCAGAAAGAGTGTTCGCCCTCACGCTAACGCCGACAAGGTAAAGAGTGCGTAAGCAGGTTTGCGATTAATCGCGGAGCACCTGCGTCGAACGGCGCGGTTTGAGATAGAACGTGTCGCTGACCGTCATGCCGCTGGTCAGAAACATGCCGAACAACGAATGATAGGTGAAGCTGACCTCGGTCATGATGATTCCCTGATTGTCGGGAACGATGTCGTCCGGCACGGTGACGGGCGAATCCACGGCGCGCGGGCTGGTGTTTCGCGCGTCGCTCCAGGCAACGGTGGTTTCGCCGTCGGCGTCGGCGACGACCGAGGTGATGCGCACATCCGCGGTCCCGGGATCGAACGGACGCATGATCACGTCCATCACACCCATGATGTCGGCCATTTCGTCATCGGTGACGGAGGTATCTTGGGTCACGAGGTCGGCTGCAACCGAGGCGACGTTTGCGACCTTTCGCGCGGCGAGAATGTAGCTTGAAATCTCGGCGACGCCGAAAAATGTCACGATCATGGGCATCGCGACGAAGGCAAATTCGATCGCCGCAACGCCGTCAGTGTTGCCGCGGAATCGTTTGATCAAGCGCATCATGGCATCACCTCAATTGTTGATCGGCCCGTTGAAGGGCTCGTTGCGAAAGGCAATCGACGCTTCGAGCAAGCGATGCCCGCCCGACATGTTAGCAAACTGGGTTCCGACCGTCGGGGTCAGCATCGGCCAGGTATAGAAGGCGCGAACGACGACGACGTCGCCCGCCGTACCCGGATCGAAAATCAAGTTGCCGCCCAGATTGCCGTTCTCGTCCAAAGCCGCGGGCAACGCCACGCCGCCGAAGCCGTCGAATTTGCGGACGTCTAGCCCCAGGCGCGCGTCGCATGAGAGCAGCATCGAGACTTGGTCGCAAACGAGAGTGCGAAACTGCTCGGACGTCATATTTGCCGCTTGAGCCTCGCCGGTACGGATTTGGCGCGCGGCGCCGATGATCCCGTTCTCAAGCGTGGTCGAAGCGAAGAAGATCAACGACACGTCGATGATGGCGTAGAGCAATAGAAAGAACGGCAAGGCCACAAAGGAGAATTCCATGGCGGTCGTTCCGCTCTCGGCCCGTTTGAACCGGCTCAAGAGGATCATCGTTCTCGGCAGCAAGACCATGGCCCACTCCTTCTCATTCGATCGCCGGGTGTCGGCGCGCGCGTAACGGCTGACGCAACCGATCCGGCGTCGTTGCATGTCTACCACCGGCATGGACAAAGAAGAAGGTACGAAGTGAAATCCTGCTGAATATTACCTTAATATAAATGGTGACATTTCACCTTCTCCACTTCAATAGGTACAATTTTACCTAAATCTTATTTCCTAATTCAGAGTTTCTTAAAAGGTTGTGTTCAGAATTGATTGTACGGCTCGCAAAAGGGCTGAACCATCACGCTTCAAAAATCGTAGGACAAAACGCCATGATGCGCTCCATTTCGCCAGCCTTGGAGACTTTCAGCGCCCGGTTTCGCCGCTCGCGCGGCGGCAACGTCGCGATGATCTATGCGTTGGCGCTG
>JANOFM010000034.1:0-53922 GCA_031413635.1 Alphaproteobacteria bacterium
AGGTTTCCCGCGCTATGGCTCAGCGCCGCAAGCGATAGGCCGTCAACGCGCCCGGCTCCCAATGCGGCACAAAAAGCGTGTCGCCCACCAAGATGAAGTCGTTCAGGAATTTTTTCTCGGCCCGCGTATCGAGCAGCACACGGTTGCTGCCGTCGGGCGCGACGACGAAAACCCGTCCGGGCCATTCGCTGACCAGATAGCGCCCGGCGCCCAGAGCCGCGATGCCGTCCCCGTCGCCGAGACCCTGTGCGAGCTTTTTGAGAGTGCGCGTTTTCCAATCCATCGCGAGCAAAAGCCCCTGCATGGTCACGATCACCAATCGATCGGTTTCCGGCAGCAGCCCGTTGATCGACTTGAGCCTTGGGTCCTCAAGAAAGACTTCCGCCTTGCTGCCCTTAAGCGCGGTGATGCTCCCCGTATCCGAGTCGGACACCAAGAAGCGCCCATCCGGAGCCAAGACGGCGTCGTTGAGAAACTTCGCCCCAGGCACAACATGCGTCGCAAGTCGTTCGCCCGTCACGGCATCGATTTCGACAACGCGAGTGATATCGGTGACGATCAGCCGCGCACCCTTCAGCACCAGCCCTTTGGGTCCGTCGAGACCTGTCGCCCATTTTTCCTGCAGCATCTTCCCGTCGATCGACACCCGGGAAATAAACCCGTTACCGTCCGCCGCCTCCCCGTCGCCGTTCACGTTCGACACATAGAGAAACGACCCATCCGCCGAGAGAGCGACACTCTCCGGCGAGGAAAACCCATGCAACGTCCAGATCGGTTCGAGCTTCGTCTCACCGGCAGCGCTGGCGGCAGCCGTTAGCAGCAAAGCAAAAAGCGCAACGGTCAGAAACAAGGATTTGCGCATTGAGATTCCTCTGATGGATAGGCGACGGCGAGCGCCAATGGGGTGTTTGATCGAAACCCAACTTGGCGCCGCGCGCGCCAGCAGCACAATGCCATCACCGTGAGACGGCGATCAAAACGCCGTGAAAGCGGAACGGCCAGACCTGGCCGCGGTGCCATGCAATTCTTATCCTCAAGCGAGTTGCTTGATCAGGGGAACATGTATCAAGTCGCCGCAGTCCATGCTAATTTCTTACGAATTAACGATCGATCAAAGGCAGGCCAAACCATGTCCGACACCGCCACGCTCTCGTCAAAATTCCAAATCTCGATCCCCAAGGCCGTGCGCACCGCCCGCCGGTGGAAGGCGGGTCAGGAATTCGCCTTCATCCCCAAGGGCACGGGCCTGCTGTTGGTGCCGGTTCCCGGGCCCGCCGACCTAGCTGGGATCGCCAAAGGGGCGAAGGCGAAGAACTTCCGCGACCGCAAAGACCGGTTCTGATGCGCCTTGTCGATACGTCTGCCTGGATCGAGTGGCTGATCGCATCGCCCACCGGCAAAGCGCTTAAGGCCGCGATCCCTTCGCGCGAAGATTGGCTTGTGCCGACGATCGTTCAGCTTGAACTGGCGAAATTTCTTGCCCGCGAAGTTGGCGAAGACAAGGCCGATCAAGTCATGGCCTTCACCCAGATGTGCCGCGTCGCGCCACTCGACACCAAGATCGCTCTTTGGGCGGCCGAGCTGTGCGCCAAACACAAACTCGCAACCGCCGATGCCATCGTCTACGCCACGGCGCTTGAGCACGGCGCCGACCTATTGACCTGCGACGCGCACTTCGACGGGTTGCCGAGCGTGACCTTTGTCGCGAAGATTGGCGCGTGAAACGGGAAGGCGAACCACAATGACACGACTGCCACCGACCTTCCCTCGACCGCTATTGCAGCAGAAAATGAGAGTTGTCGCGATGCAGAAATACACTCGCTTCGCTTTTCAATAGTGGGATCGCCCTCCAGTTCACCGAGGAGCTTCGAAAGATATCCAACATGAGGGCATCCACCTGCCCGAGGACAATTTCATATTCAGGCACGGTACGACTGGTTGAGGGCGGCTGCGCCACCGACACTTCGCCAGGAGTGAATGTAATAGTCGCACCGTCGCGAACCATCTTGTCCGGGTAGCGAATCTCCTCAAAGGCAAACAACGCATCGATGACAGTATCATGCTTGGAAAGCATCGGGGTCTGCGTGACGCTCTTGAAGTCCCGCCAGGCGCGTTTGATATTGTGCCCATATGTACTTTTCAGATCATCCATAGTCACCGTAGCTGCGAGACGGCCCTTCAACGCCAATTCAACGCCCAGCCGCAATGAATTGCCTCCGGCCGGCAGAAGCCCTGCGAACACGGCAAACCGACCCGAGATGTAGTGCTGGAATGCGCTTGAGTAAAACTTGTGCTGAAGAAAACTCATGAGTTGAAAATCCGGAGGTTAATTCACGCGAAATGTCACATCGTTCGGAGCCATCTCGGAAAACCTGTAAGCCCTAGACTGGAGCGATCTAATCCATTTCGCCGCTCACTCCTTCACCAACCCCTTCAACTCGTACAACAGCTGCAACGCCTCGCGTGGCGAAATCTGATCGACGCTCACCGCCTTCAACCGCGCTTCCACCTCCGAGTCGCGAACCTCCGCCTTCGCCGGCGCGTTCGCGGCAAACAGCGGCAGCTCGTCGACCAGCGTCTTCGCCCGCCGTCCGCTGTCGCCGCGTTCGAGCGCGTGCAGCACTTCCTGCGCGCGCTTCAGCACGTCGGCGGGCAAGCCGGCCAGCTTCGCCACTTGAATGCCGTAGGAGCGGTCGGCAGCCCCCGGCACAACTTCGTGCAGGAAGACGATCCCGCCCTGCCACTCCTTCACCCGCACGGTGACGTTCGCGACGCCGTCCAGCCGCGACGCCAATCCCGTCAGTTCGTGGTAGTGCGTCGCGAACAGAGCGCGCGAACGGTTGACGCCGTTGAGCCGCTCGACCGTCGCCCACGCAATCGACAGGCCGTCAAACGTCGCTGTGCCGCGCCCGATCTCGTCGAGGATCACCAGCGAGCGTGCCGTCGCCTGATTGAGAATGGCGGCCGTCTCCACCATCTCGACCATGAACGTCGAACGCCCGCGCGCCAGATCGTCGGCCGCCCCCACGCGGCTGAACAAGCGGTCGACGACGCCGATCACGGCTGAGGCCGCCGGCACGAACGATCCGGCCTGCGCCAAGATCGCGATCAACGCGTTCTGGCGCAGAAACGTCGACTTGCCCGCCATGTTGGGACCCGTCACCAGCCACAATCGTCCTTGACCGTTGCCCGACAGGTCGCAGTCGTTGGCGACGAAACCTTCGTGGTTGGCAATGAGCGCGGTCTCAACGACGGGATGACGCCCGCGCAAAATCCGAAACGCGCCGCTTGAGTTCACGACCGGCCGCACATAATTCGCCTCGACGGCAAGCTCCGCCAATCCGGCCGCCACATCCAAGCGCGCCATAACGCCCGCCGCATCGCCGATCGCGCGCGATGCCGCCATCACCTCGCCCACCAACTGATCGAAGATGGAAATTTCGATCGCAAGCGCCTCGCCCGCCGCGTCCGCGATGCGCGACGCCAGATCCGACAATGCCCCGTTCGTATGACGCTGCGCCTGCGCCGTCGTCTGGCGGTGGATGAACGCCCGCCCCACTTCGGTCGCCTTTAGCCTGTCGGCGTTCGCCGTCGTAATTTCGATGTGATAACCGAGCACATTGTTGTGCCGCACTTTCAGCGACGCGATCCCGGTCTCGGCTTTGAGCTGTGTCTCGAGTTCGACGATCACGCGCCGCGCGTCGTCGCGCAAGCCCCGCGTCTCGTCGAGCCGCGCATGCGCGCCTGACGCCACATAGCCGCCGTCGCGCGCCAGCAGCGGCAAATCGGGACCAAGCAACGCCGACAGACGCTCGGCTAATGGCGCCAGCGTTGCCTCCGCCGCCTTCAGATGTTGCATCTCCCCGGCCAACGATGGCGGCAACGGCACCAGCGCGTTCTGTCCGCGCCCCACCGCATCGCGCATCCCGAACGCAAGTGCCAGCGCATCGCGGATCGCGCCCAAATCGCGCGGGCCGGAGCGCCCGACGCTGATCCGAGCCAGCGCCCTCGCCATATCCGGCATCCGCCGCAACATCGACCGCGTCGTGTCGCGCGCCGCGGCGTTGGCGACAAAGTAGGCGACGCCATCAAGCCGCCCGTCGATGGCGGAGGCCTCCGTCAACGGCGCCAAGATACGATCCGCCAGCTCGCGCCCGCCCGCCGACGTCACTGTACGGTCGATGGTCGAAAGCAAACTGCCCTGCGCTTCGCCCGATAGAGTTTCGACCAGTTCCAAATTACGCCGCGTCGCCGCGTCGATCGCCATCACGTGGCCCTGTATTTGCTGGCGCGGCGGCAGCAAGGCCGGCAACCGGCCTTTCTGCGTCAGCTCCAAATAGCCCAGCACCGCACCGGCCGCCGAAATCTCGGCCCGCGAGAAATTCCCGAACGCATCGAGCGCGGCCACCTTGAACTGCGCTTTCAACGCGCGCTCGCCGCCGGCCGAATCGAACTTGATCGCGGCAAGTACGGTCGCGCGCGGCCCGAACTCGCGCACCAGCGCAGCAACCTGTCCGTCGTCCGCCAAAACATCGGGCACCAAAAGTTCCGCCGCATCGATGCGCGCCAGCGTGTGCGCCAGCGCGCCCGCGTCGAGCGCCGTCACGTGAAACACGCCGTCGGAAATATCCGTCCACGCAACCGCAAGCTCCCCGCCCGCGCGCCCCAGCGCCGCCAAATAATTGTGCCGCCGCGCCCTCAAGAGCTGATCTTCGGTCAGCGTGCCCGGCGTCACCACCCGCACCACGGCGCGCGCGACCACGGATTTCGAACCGCGCTTCTTGGCCTCCGCCGGATCTTCCATCTGTTCGCAGACGGCAACCTTGAAGCCCTTGCGGATCAACGTCTGCAGATAGCCGTCGGCCGAATGCACCGGCACACCGCACATCGCGATGTCGGCGTCCTGATGCTTGCCGCGCTTGGTCAACGCGATGTCGAGCGCGGCCGAGGCCTTCACCGCATCGTCGAAAAACAATTCGTAAAAATCGCCCATGCGATAAAAAAGCAAGTAATCGGCATGCTCCCGCTTGATCGCCAAATACTGCGCCATCATCGGCGTGGCGTCGGCATCCGGCGCATGCGCGCGTTCCGTGCTCATAGCGCTGCACGCTCGGTACGCGTAGCCTCCCCCCCCTCGAGGGGAGAAGCGCAACAAAATGGAGGCGGCGTCGACGCCGCACACACCGGCGTAACCCCGCCCTTGTGCCCCAAGCCCTCGCGCGAGTATTCAGGTCTCAAAGGAAATCGCTCGGCGCCGGGACGTTTCGTCCCGTGGCGGCTCAAGGGCACTACGGAACCCATGTCGAAAAAGCGCCCATTTACGGATCAAGAAGTTCTTCTTTTTCACAGCCAGCCCAAGCCTGGCAAGATCGAAATCATCCCGTCCAAGCCGATGGACACCCAGCGCGACCTCAGCCTCGCCTATTCCCCGGGCGTGGCCGTGCCCGTGCGCGCCATCGCCGAAGATCCGTCCACAGTCTACGACTACACGGCCAAGGGAAATCTCGTCGCCGTGATCTCGAACGGCACGGCAATTTTGGGCCTGGGCGACTTGGGGCCTTTGGCGTCGAAACCCGTGATGGAAGGCAAGGCGGTGTTGTTCAAACGCTTCGCCGACGTCGATTCCATCGATCTGGAAGTCGACACATCCGACGTCGACGAATTCGTCAATTGCGTGCGCTACCTCGCGCCCACCTTCGGCGGCATCAATTTGGAAGACATCAAGGCGCCGGACTGCTTCATCATCGAACAGCGCTTGCGCGAACTCATGCCGATCCCCGTCTTCCACGACGACCAGCACGGCACCGCCATCATCACGGCGGCGGCCCTGATCAACGCGCTCCATCTCACCGGGCGCGACATCAAGACGGCAAAGTTGGTCGTCAACGGCGCGGGCTCGGCCGGCATCGCCTGCCTTGAGCTCATCAAGGCGATGGGCATGCCCAACGAGAACGCCACCCTCTGCGACACCAAGGGCGTCATCTACAAGGGCCGCACCGAAGGCATGAACCAGTGGAAGTCGGCCCACGCCGTCACCTCCAAAATGCGCACGCTGGCCGAAGCGCTGGTCAGCGCCGACGTATTCTTAGGCCTTTCGGTGAAGGGCGCGATGACGCAAGACATGGTGAGGTCGATGGCGGCAAAGCCCATCATCTTCGCCTGTGCCAATCCCGATCCCGAGATCACGCCTGAAGATGTCGCCGCCGTCCGCTCCGACGCCATCGTCGCCACCGGCCGTTCTGACTACGCAAACCAAGTGAACAACGTGCTTGGTTTCCCCTACATCTTCCGCGGCGCGCTCGACGTGCGTGCCCGCACGATCAACGAGCCGATGAAAATCGCCGCCGCCCGCGCACTGGCCGAACTGGCGCGCGAGGACGTGCCCGACGAAGTCGCCGCCGCCTATCACACCGCAAGACCGAAATTCGGCCCCGACTACATCATCCCAGTGCCGTTCGATCCAAGATTGATTTCGACCGTCCCCGTCGCCGTCGCCAAGGCCGCGATGGAGTCGGGCGTCGCGCAAAAACCGATCGCCGATCTCGACCGCTACGCCAACGAACTGGCCTCCCGCCTCGACCCCGTCGCCTCGATCGTCCAGCGCGTCGTAGCCCGCGTCCGCACCCAACCCAAGCGCATGGTCTTCGCCGAGGGCGAGGAAGAGGCCGTCATTCGCGCTGCACTGTCCTATCAAAACAGCGGCCTGGGCAAAGCGATCCTGGTCGGCAACCCCGAACGCATCGACGAAACAGCGCGCCGTGCGGGCCTAGAGGACATCCACGAACTCGAAGTTCAATTCGCGCGCGAAAGCCCGCGCACGCAAGAATACGCCGAGGCGCTCTACAAGCGTTCGCAACGCCAAGGCGCATTGTTCCGCGATTGCTTGCGCCAAGTGACCTACGACCGCAACATCTATGCGGCCTCCGTCGTCGCCGCCGGCCACGCCGACGCGATGGTGACCGGCGTGACGCGGCATTACTCCGTCGCTCTGTCCGACGTGCGCCACGTCCTCGACGCCAAACCCGGCGAGCGCGTCATCGGCGTCTCGATCATCTTGCACGGCAGCCGCACCGTCTTCGTCGGCGACACCAACGTCCACGAAATGCCGACGCCGGAAGAGCTCGTCGACATCACGATCCAAACAGCAGCCGTCGCGCGCCGCTTCGGCTTCGAGCCGCGCGTGGCCTTGCTTGCCTATTCGAGCTTCGGCCAACCCTGGGGCGAGCGCTCGCAACGCGTGCGTGAAGCCGTCGACCTCCTCGACAAGCGCAGCGTCGATTTCGAGTACGACGGCGAAATGAACGCCGACGTGGCGCTCGATAAGGAACTCATGGCGCGCTATCCGTTCTGCCGCCTGAAGGAACCGGCCAACGTCTTGATCATGCCCGCGATCCATTCGGCCTCGATCTCCACCACCATGACCGAAGTCATCGGCGGCGCCACCGTCATCGGTCCGCTGCTCGTGGGCCTGTCGAAGCCGGTGCAGATCGCGCCTTTGGGTGCCACCATGAACGACATCGTCAACATGGCGGCGCTCGCCGCCTACAACATCAGCACGTGACATCCATGTTGAACATCCATCTCGTCCCCTGCCTAAGCGACAACTACGCTTACGTGGTGCACGAACCCGCGACGAACGCGGTCGCGATTGTCGATCCATCCGAAGCCGCACCGGTGCTGGCCGCGCTCAAAACCCACAGTCTGAAACTCACGCACATTCTGAACACCCACCACCATTTCGACCACACCGGCGGCAATCTCGAACTGAAGGAAAAGACTGGCGCGCGCATCGTCGGCCCGCGCGCCGATCGCGATCGCATCCCCGGCATCGACGAGGAAGTCGGCGAGGGCGACGTCTGGTCGCTCGGCCAAGCCACAGCGCGCATCTTCGACATTCCGGCCCACACCAAAGGCCACATCGCCTTCTGGTTCGAGGCCGACAAGGCCGTCTTCACCGGCGACACGATGTTTGCGATGGGCTGCGGCCGCCTGTTCGAAGGCACGCCGGCGCAAATGTGGTCGAGCCTGTCGAAACTGGCCGCCTTGCCCCCCGACACGCGCGTCTATTGCGGTCACGAATACACGCTCTCGAACGGCCGCTTCGCCGTGACGCTCGAACCCTCCAATCAAGCTCTGAAGACGCGCATGGCCGATGTCGAACGCCGGCGCGCGGAAAACAAGCCGACCATCCCCTCGACCATCGGCCTGGAACGCGAAACCAATCCGTTCCTGCGCCCCGCCAGCAAGGAATTGCGCAAATCGTTAGGCCTTGAAAACGCCGACGTCGTTGCCGTTTTCGCCGAGACGCGCCGCCGCAAAGATACGTTCTGATGACGATCCGTTAGCGCAAAATCTGCGCCAGTTGTCGCCGAATTGCGTGCGACGACGGCCGCCCCGCAAGCCCCTGCTCGACGCTATAGGCGATGATCAGCATATCGCCCTGCAGCGTAGTCGAGGGATAGCGCGCCTGCATGAAGCGTACCCGCCGCAAGTAATTTGTGATCCCGACCCGCCCCGGCGCCGTTCGCGCGATCTCGAATAGCGCCGTGCCCGCGTTGCGGATGGCGTCGAACAAAATCCCGCGCGCGCCTTCGTCGCCTTGTGCTGCCCCCCAATTGGCCTCGAAGATGATCTCCTTGCCGGTTTCGACCCGCAGCTGCGCCATGATCCGCCCCGCGATGTCGCGCACCGAACCGATCGATGGCGGCGCCGGCGTCAGCGGCACACCGGCACCGTCGCGGCCCACCGGGATGCCTCGGCGATTCTCCGGTGTAAACAAAGTCATCCCGCCAAGACCCGAGACGCGCAGCACCACTTCGCCGTCGTCGCGCACCAGCAAGCGATCGCCGCCGGCGGCCGGTTGCCAACGCAACACGAGAATTTCCTCGGTGCCGTCGAAGCGCAGCTTCGCCAGTTCCCCCGACCGGTCGAGCACGAACCCGACGCGCGCATCCTCGGAACTGTAATGCGCGATGCGCGGAGGGTCGCGGTCATAGGCGCGCGCCGCGAATCCGCTCGTCGCCGCGAGAAGCGCGACGCAAGCCGAAATCACCAATCGACGCGAAAGAAGCCTCAAGGCAACGCTCCACAACGGGCCAAGGCGCAGGCCCCGGCCTGATTTAGCCGCCCGCTCAACCCTCTCCCGCTTATCCCGCGATTGGTATTGCCTGTGATGATGGCAACAATGTGGTTCGGAAACCGCAGTTTTCCCTTGTATTAATCAGGAGTTACTGAACGCGGCGTGTGGCGGCTCCGATGCCGCTTTATAGCGCGGCAACTGAGGCATTCCTGCCACCATTCAGCGCTGTCGGGGCACGACGAGGCGGACGCCGAAGCGCCCGCCCTTGAGTTCGCCTCAATACATATGCTGGCCGCCGTTGATCGACATCGTCGAGCCGGTGATGAACCCGGCGTCGTCGGCAACCAAGAACAACACGCCGCGCGCGATTTCCTCGGCTTTGCCTAAGCGCCCGACAGGAATCTTGGCGACGATCTTCTCAAGCACATTGGCCGGCACCGCCGACACCATGTCGGTGTTGGTATAGCCGGGCGCGATCGCGTTGACGGTAATGCCCTTGGGCGCGCCTTCTTGCGCCAAGGCTTTCGTAAATCCGTGAATGCCCGACTTCGCCGCCGCATAGTTCACCTGGCCGTATTGCCCAGCTTGGCCGTTGATCGAGCCGATATTGACGATGCGCCCGAAGCCGCGATCGAGCATCCCGTCCCAAACTGCCTTGCACATGTTAAAACAACCGCCGAGATTTGTGTTGATCACCTCGTCCCACTGCATCCGCGATTGTTTCTTCAAGGTCGCATCGCGCGTGATCCCGGCATTGTTGACCACGATATCGACGGGCCCCAGCTTCGCCGTCACTTCGGCCACGCCCTTGATGCAGGCGTCGTAATTCGACACATCCCACTTGAACACCGCAATGCCGTGCTTGTCGGCGAACGCCTTGGCACGCTCGTCGTTGCCCGCGTAAACCGCGGCCACTTTGCAGCCTGCTTTCTTCAAGCCCAACGAAATCGCCTCGCCGATACCGCGCGTTCCACCCGTGACAATCGCAACCCGTGTCATGCCAGTCCTCCCGATTGAAATTTTGTTTTCGTTTTAACGCTCAACACACAGAGCGACTCCCATCCCGCCGCCGATGCACAGCGTGGCCAGACCCTTTTTCGAATCGCGCTTTTGCATCTCGTGCAGCAACGTGACGAGTACGCGCCCGCCCGAGGCGCCGATCGGATGGCCGATTGCAATCGCGCCGCCGTTGACGTTCACCTTGGCCGGATCCCAGCCCATGTCCTTGTTGACCGCGCAAGCTTGCGCCGCGAAGGCCTCGTTCGCCTCGATGAGATCGAGATCCTTCGCTGCCCACCCCGCCTTCTTCAACGCCGCGCGCGACGACGGAATGGGCCCCGAGCCCATCACCTTCGGATCGACGCCGGCCTGCGCCCACGACTTGATCGTGGCGAGCGGCTTCAAGCCCCGCTTGTCGGCCTCCTTGGCGCTCATCAAAATAACCGCCGCCGCACCGTCGTTGATGCCGCTGGCATTGGCCGCCGTCACCGTGCCGCCCTCCTTCAGAAACGCGGCGCGCAAATCCTTGATCGAGTCGTAGGTGACGCCGTCGCGAATATATTCGTCGGTGTCGATGATCTTCTCGCCTTTACGCTCTTTGATCGTGACCGCCACGATCTCGTCTTTGAAGCGGCCGGACTTGCGCGCGGCCTCCGCCTTATTCTGAGACGCCACCGCGAAATGGTCCTGCTGCTCGCGCGTGATCTGCCATTCGCGCGCCACGTTCTCGGCCGTGTTGCCCATGTGATAACCGTTGAACGCGTCCCACAATCCGTCCTTGATCATTGTGTCGATGAACTCGAGCCCGCCCATTTTCTGACCGGCGCGCAGATAAGCCGCGTGCGGCGCCATAGACATCGACTCTTGGCCGCCGGCGATAACGATCGACGAGTCGCCGTTCAACACCGCCTGATAGCCGAGCGCGACCGACCGCAAGCCCGAGCCGCACAATTGATTGACGCCCCACGCCGGAACCTCGACCGGCAAGCCGGCATTGATCGAGGCTTGCCGTGCCGGATTCTGACCCTGCGCCGCCGAAAGAATTTGACCGAGGATGACCTCGCTGACGTCCTTGGGGTCGACCTTCGCCCGTTTCAGAACCTCCTTGATCACGGCCTTGCCCAAATCGTGCGCCGGCACGTTGCCGAACACGCCGTTAAATGAACCCACTGCGGTACGTGCGGCTGCAACAATGACGACGTCGGTCATATTTCTGATCTCCTCGAAAAGCTTGGGGTCGTGCGGTTGTTAAGGCTGACAATGGCACGCCTGACAGGCCCTGGCCAAGCCGGGCCGCCAAATTCAGGGTAAAAGTGAACGGCGCGCGATCTGCCGCCGCCGGCCCGGACCGCGCATCCCTCCTTAACGCATCTGCGATAGGAAAGGCCCGCGTTCTGACGTACAATGCTGCGCAGCAAACCGTCACCGCGGCGCAGCATTCCACCGTGATCGAGGCAGTATGACGAGCCCCAATACCGATCCCATCACGATCAAGAAATACGCAAACCGCCGCCTCTACAACACCGCGACGTCGAGCTATGTCACGCTCGATCACCTCGCCGACATGGTCAAGCGCGGCCAGGAATTCAACGTCTTCGATGCCAAATCCGGCGAAGACATCACGCGCTCGGTGCTGACCCAGATCATCTTCGAGGAAGAGGGCAAGGAAGGCGGCCAACAACTGCTGCCCATCCAATTCCTGCGCCAGCTCATCCGTTTCTACGGCGACAGCATGCAATCGGTCATCCCCGGATATCTGAACCTGAGCATGGATTCCTTCTCGCGCAACCACGAACGCATCCGCGACCAGGTCACCAGCGCCTTCGGCGGCAAGAACATTCTCAAGGAATTCGAGTCCATCACCCGCCAGAACATGGCCATGTTCGAACGCGCCATGCGTATGTTTTCGCCGTTCGGCGCCCTAATGAACGCGCGCCAGGCCGGTCGCGAAGACGCGCCTCCCACCAACGGCACCGAACCGCCGGCCAGCGCCGCCGACGAGGAAATCGCCGATCTCAAATCTCAGCTCGACGCCATGCGCCGCCAGATCGACGACCTCGCCAATCGCAAATAGACTTGGGGGCGGTCAACCCTTACTGAGGCCAAGATGCGCCGACACCGTTTCGCGGCCTTCGCACTGGCGACACTTATTGCCCTCCTGACACCCGTCGCGCAATCGGCACCGTCGCTGCAGCTTCGCCCTGACCTGTGTCCAGACGGTGCCATACTGACCACCCAAGATCGCGCTCGCGTGCGATGCGGTTTTCTTCGGCTGCCGGAAAACCATGCGACGCCAAGCGGACGCACGATCGAGATTGCCGTTGCCGTGATCGAGCCGAAATCGAACATACCAGGCGATCCCGTCGTCATGCTGCATGGTGGCCCCGGCGGCGGCGACATGCAGAATTATCGCTACCGCCTCAACGAGCCGTTGGGTGCGCGAACGATCGTGATGTTCGACCAACGCGGCGCCGGCCGCTCGCGGCCTCGGCTTTGCCCCGAACTCGGCGATGCAATCTTCCAGGCCAGCGTCAGAGGGCTGTCCGCCGACGCGGAGACCGGAGAAATGGTCATCGCGCACAACCGCTGTCACGACCGCCTGCGCGCGGAAAAATTCGACCTAACGGCGTACAACACCGACGCAACCGTCGCCGATATGGAGGCTTTGCGCACCGCGCTGGGCTTCAACCGTTGGAAAGTCTACGGCGTATCGTACGGATCCGCGGTCGCGCTCGCTTATTTGCGAGACCACGCCGATCGTTTGAACGCGCTCGCCCTGGATTCCGTCTATCCGCTCGACGCCCCGCCCGCGAGCAACGCTGTCGCCAATATGATGCGATCGCTGAAAGTGCTGTCAGCTGCGTGTGCCGCCCAAGACGCCTGCAAGACCCGCTTCGGCAATCTTGAGGAATTGTTCTTCAAGGCAACACGTCAATTGGCTCAGGAGCCGCTCGAAGTTCCGGCAATGGGCGCGACGGCGGCGTGGACCGATGCGGTGAAAATCAGCGCACCGGCCTTTATGACCGTCGTCCATCAGATGTTGTACGACGATGGCGCCTATGAGGCGTTGCCGTATCTGATCGAGCGCGTGGCGGCACGAGATGGCGAAGTCTTTGCGCTTCTCGTCAACGAATTCCAAGGGCGCGCGACTTCGATCACGCATGGTCAGTACGCGGCGGTCGAGTGCTATGAGCGTTTTCCCTTCGACTCGCGCGACGCCTACGAGTTTGCCTCGGGCCCTTGGCCGTTGGCACGCGACAACATGACTTTGCTCACCCGCCACTTCGACATCTGCGGCAACTGGAGCGTAAAGGCTGTGGCGCCCATGGAAATGCCGCAACGCACGACGGTCGCCACTCTCGTGCTCGCCGGAGGATGGGATCCGATCACGCCGCCGTCATACTCCAAGACTGCCGCCGAACGGATCGGCGCCCATTACATCGAACTTCCCTTTCACGGTCACGGCGTGCGCGCCGACAAGACCTGCGGAGCGCCGATGCTACGGGCGTTTCTCGACAAACCCGATCTCGCACCGGACAGCTCTTGCACGCGCCGCCGCAGCCCTCCGGACTTCGTGACGAGTTTAGTCCGCGCTCCTTCCGTCGCACGCGAGTTGTCGAGCATCGCGAACGGATTGGATTTTATGACTGCCCCGATCGTATCCTCGATGCTGGCCTTGCTCGCGTTTCTTCTGGTCTCCGCGACCATCTGGGCGATCATTGCCCTCACGCGCATCGCCCGCACGCGAACCAAGGCCGTCGCAGGCTTCTGGGCGCGACCGGGCACGCCACTTGGGCTTGCTGCTGTCGCCCTCACCGCGACGCCGGTCGCCGCTGCGGCGATCCTTGCTGGATCGGCAGCCTCGCTGTCGCCCATTCTCTTGATGATCGGTCTCCCGATCTCAAGCATCGCGTTGTTCGTCCTTCCTTGGGGCGGCGCACTCTGTATTGTGTGGGGTGGATGGGCGCTTATATCGGGCCAAGACCGCGCCGATCGCCCAACTGCCTACACAATCCACCTGTGGTTGGTCTTTCTGGCCGCTGCGATGGTGATCGCCCTCTTCGTACCGTTCGGCTTGCTATTGCCTGAGATTATTTAGGCCTCTTCCCGCTACGGAATGCCCCTGTGCCGGCCGCTGCCGTTTCAAGTCGTGCGTTCCCCACTTTTCGGCTAAAGTTGATATCCGCCTTGAACAGAGAAAGTGATGGTCGCGATGTTTCTGCCGCGTGTTGCCCTCGTTGTCGCCGTATTGGCGTCTCTACTGCCGCTTGGCGTGGAAACGGCATTTGCCGCAAACGCCAAGGATATCGCCCGCGCCAAGAACGTCAGCAAATTCGGGGAATGCAACCGCTGCGATCTTTCGAACGCCGACCTGCGCAACGGCTTTTATCAACTCGCCAACATGATCGAGGCAAATCTGTCCGGCGCAAAGTTCGACGGTTCGAACATGGCGGGCGCCCTACTCAACAACGCCAACCTCTCGAATGCCTCGTTCACCTTCACAAACTTCTCGGGCGCCCAACTTCAAGGCGCCGATCTGCGCGGCGCTAATTTCTCGGACGCTTGGTTCAACTGGGCTTGGCTCGGCGGCGCGAAGCTCGACGGCGCGAATTTCACGGGCGCAAAAATGATCGGCGCCCAGCTACAGGGCGCCGATCTTTCCCGTGCGATCGGCCTGACGGAGATTCAATTGCGCAACGCCTGCGGCGATTCCACAACCCGCCTGCCGCCCGGCGTCACCGCGCCGCGCTGCCCGTTCTGAAGCCCGCCTCCACCTTGAGGGAAGATCAGCGAGAACAGAGCAAAGGGATCTTCGCGCTGATGGGGGCAACTCACGGCCCCCGCCGCTCCTATTTCTTCGCCACCATGCAGAACGCGACGAACTTGTTGCCGTCGAGATCGCGGAAGTAGCTGCCGTAAAATCCGCTATTGTCGCCGCCGCGATATCCAGGTGCGCCTTCGTCCTTGCCGCCGAGCGCGAGCGCCTTGGCGTGCATCTTCTGCGAATCTTCCGGCGAAGCGACGGAAAGCGCAACCATGGTGCCGTTACCGACGGTCGCCGACTGGCCGTCATAAGGCTTCACAACGATGAGGGACGGCCCTTTGCCGGCGCTCCACCCGGTCATGCGCTCATTGTCCCAGCCGCGCTTTGCCCCGACTTCGCCGAACACCGCGTCGAAAAACTTGCGCGCCCGCTCGATATCGTTCGTACCCACCATCACATAGCCGATCATTTGATGTCCTTGTTTTGAGGTCGTAAGGCCGCCCTTCTAGCGCCCCGCGCGCGTGAAGAAAACCGGCGCCTAGACTGACCGGCCGTGGCGATCGTCGACCGCCCATTGCACGCCGATAAAAGCGCCCTTAACCCGCGGCAACAAAAACAACGCAAGACCCACGATGGACGGAAGGACGATCGCCAGGACCGAGCCAATCGGCCAAGTTCGCACGAACTCGAAAACCAACAGCGGCCCGATCACAAGATGACCGACGATCAAAATCGTGAAATAGGCAGGCCCGTCGTCGGCGCGATAAAGCCCTACTTCGTGGCGGCACGCGGAACATGCCGGCGCGAGCTTCAAATAGGTCGAGAACAAGCGCCCCTCGCCGCACGCAGGGCACTTGCCGCGCAAACCGCGGCCGAGCCCGGCCCATATCGAACGCTGTTGAAATTGCGCGGTCACGTGTCGCCTCTGCTCGAGACAATCATCTAGCGTGCGAACCGGCGAATAGCACCTGCCGCATCCGCGACGTGATGTCCTTGTCGCAGCACACGCAGGGTTTGATGAAATTGACGCGAAAACAGCAGCGTCTCAATTCAGCCAGGGTTCCTTGACGTCTGGCCTGCCGTAGTAAAACCCTTGCAGATAGTCCACGCCATAGGCCTTCAGGATGTCGGCCTCGCCCTCTTCCGCCACCCACTCCGCAACTGTGGTCAAGTTGAAATTCTTGGCCAGGTCGACCAGCGTGCGCACGAAGATCTGATTGTCGCGGCTGTCGGCCAAACCCTTCACGAACGACCCGTCGACCTTGACCATGTCGACGTTGAGCGACTGCAAATTGCGGAACGACGTATAGCCCGCGCCGAAATCGTCGATCGCGACCTTCGCGCCGAGCGCGCGCACGCGGCTGACGAAGCGCATGCTTTCCTCGATGTCGATCAGGGCAGCGGTCTCCGTCAGTTCGACGATCAACCGCGGCGCCACCTCGGCATGGCCCTCAAGATAAGTCACAAAGGCCTCAAGCGTCGGGCGGTCGCTGGCTGTCATGCCCGAGACGTTCAACGACAATGCCGCGCCGCGATGCTTGTGCAGGGTCTCGACCGTGAGCTCGAGCACACGCCGGTCGAGACGGCGGATAAGACCCAGCTGCTCGGCAACGGGAATAAAGTCGCCGGCGGCGATGACTTGGCCCTCGGGACGCGCGATCCGCACCAGACACTCGTGCATCGCGGCCTGGCCCGTCTTGGCGTCGACGATCGGTTGAAAAGCGAGCACGATGCGGTCTTCCGCGAGCGCCGTCACGATCTGATCGCCGATGGCGATCGTGCGCTTGCGCAACGACTCGCGCTGCGGCGAATGGGTATAGGCGCTGTAATTGTCGCGTCCGTGAACCTTCGCGCGATCAAGTGCTTCCTCGGCGCGCGCCATGGCTTCCTGGCTGTTGCGTGCGTCTTGCGGCAACGCCACCGCGCCGATCGACACGCTGACGCTGACGGCCCCGCCGCACGTCGGGATCACGCGCGTCCGCGCGGCTGCGCGTAACGTCGCGGCGCGTTCGGCCATTTCCGCGGCCGTGCAATTCTCGAGGATGAGACCGAATTTGTTGCCGGCCGTCCGCCCCACGGCGCACTTCGCACCGGCCGCCTCCGCCAAACGGCGTCCGACCGCGACAATCACTTCGTCGGCGGTGTCGAACCCGTAGGTTTCGTTGATGACGGCAAGATCGTCGATGGCCGCCACGCAATAGACCGCGGGCTTGCGTTCGGCTGTCGGCTTCTCTTCCAAATGCTGAGCCAACCGCTCGCGCAACCTCAGACGGTTCAAATGCCCGGTCATTTCGTCGTAGCTCGCGGCCCACGACAAATGGGCTTCGCGCAATTTGCGTTCCGTGATGTTGCGCACGAGCCCGACGATCCGCTCGGCTTGTCCGTTCGATCCCGGCAAGCAAACGCCACGCTCTTCGACCCACACGGGCGCGCCGCCCGTCTTTAGCGAGTATTCGAGATGAAACGGACCGCCATCCGCCGGCGGCGACAAAACAAGTCGAAGCCGCGTTTCGACCGCCGCATCGTCGATCAGTGCGTGGTAGCCCTTGTCGCTTTCAAAATGCGACGGATCGCCGAATCCAAAATGCGCGCCCGGATTGCCGGTCCATTGCATGGCGCCGTTGTCCGGGCTCCAGTCGTAAACGACGTCGCCGGATGCCGACAGCGCCAAGCGCAAGCGCTGGGCCTCGGAAATTTCGTTGAGCCTCTGAACAGAGGAATTTGGACGACGGCTGAACACAGCTTTCTACTGCCCCACCTGAGACGTTAGGCGCCGGAGGCTTTGCCCCTTCTCGCACCAACGCCCTCACTCTATCGCCGCAACGCTTAAGAAAAGCGGAACTCGCCCCCCGCCATCGGCGTCACAATCATGCCGAAGCTGTTGTTAAGCTTAAGAAATCCCCCTTCGGCTGGCATGTCGGATGCGTTGCAAGGACTTGCGATGATCTCGGCGAACCAAATCTGTCCCATTTCGACGCGCACGGCGTATTTCGGCGTGCGTCGAATAGCGCCGGTCGCAGCCACCTCCCGTTTAGAGGCTTGGGGAGCGCGGCCTGCGGTCGAGGAGTTGCAGCCGGCGCGCCGTTTCGCGAAGCCGCAGAATGCTCCTGCGCTTGCCGAACTCACTTTGCCGACCGCGGCCTTTGTCACTCAAGCGATCGGCCAATTCGCGGCCGTCGAAACGCTCGACGCCCAATCCGCCGCGCGCCGCTATATCGCGGCCGAGGCACTGGGTGGCGACAACCCCTGCATGCACATCGCCTCGCTCTAGGATCGCACGCTCAATATCAAAGTCTTCAACTCGACCATCATCCGTTCCAGATGTTGCAGCCGGTCGTTCATTTCATCGAGCCTGGCACTCACATCGGACGCCGGGCTGGGCGCAGGCGTTGAAACGCCGGCCCGCCGCGCCACTTCGGTGGCCGCCACGTTCAGGAACTTCGCCATCGCCGCCACCTGATGCGCGCGAAGCTCGCGCTGGTCTTTCCAAACCTCCGCGATTTGTTCGCCGGACAGCTGCAGCAGCCGCCCCAATTCCTCGCGCGAGGAACCTTGCTCATTGAGCCGTGCGTCGAACCAATCCTGATCGAAAAACAGTGCCATTGTCTAACGCCCCTTGAACTGCGGCTGACGCTTTTCCAGAAAGCTCGCGACACCTTCGTGGTGATCCTCCGTTTGAAACAACCGGCCGAGCGCCGCCGACACCCAGCCGCCGAACTCCGCCGCGTCGCGCGCCGACGCGCGCCTCATGCCCTCTTTCATGTATCTGAGCGCCAGCGGCGCGTTCGCCGCAATCCGCAGCGCCAGCGCCGACGCTTCGTGCTTCAGTTGGCCGTGCGGCACGACTTTCGTCACAAGTCCGATCCGCGCCGCTTCGTTGGCATCGATAATGTCGCCCGTGAACAAAAGCTCGGCGGCCTTTTGCGGACCCACGAGGCGCGGCAAAATCATCATGCCGCCGACATCGGTGACCAGCCCGCGCTTGATGAATATCTCTCCGAATAGGGCTCGTTCCGAGGCGAGACGAATATCCGCAAAAAGACACAACTCCATACCCCACCCGACCGCGGCACCGTTCACCGCCGCGACGATTGGTCGGTCGCACGCCAATACCGCCTGCGCCGCCGGCGTCAACTTGGGTCGAACCGAGGTCAACCGCGCCTGAGATTGCTCGCGCGCCGGGCCCGTCATCATCTGCTTGACGTCCTCGCCCGAACAGAACGCAGGATCGGCCCCGGTCAACACCACCGTGCGGATCTCGGGCTCGGCTTGAATGAATCGAAAGACGGCTTCGATATCCGCGTAAGCGCGCGCGTTAAGCGCATTTCGCACTTCAGGCCTGTTGAGCATGACGGTCGCAATGTGTTGATCCACCGCAATCGTCACATGCGCCAGTTCGGGCAAATTCATCGCGATCCTCGAATGAGACTAGACGCTCACTTTAGCGCGATTTGCCGCCTTTGCATGAGATCGCGCGCTTTGGCATGGTGCATACGATCATGGCTGCCCAAGACCTCAAATCGCCCTTGTTTCTGCGAAATCTCTGGTATTTCGCGCTGCATTCGCGCGCCCTAAAGGCCGGCCGCCTGATGCATAAGACGGTCCTTGGCGAGCCGATCGTGTTCGGACGCACACAGGCGGGCGAAACCTTTGCCCTGCGCGATCTCTGCCCCCATCGCGGCGTCCCACTCTCGGCCGGTCAAATGCTGGACGGCACTGTCGAGTGCCCCTATCACGGCTGGCGCTTCAAGCCCTCGGGTCAGTGCGCGTTGATCCCCTCGCTTGTCGGCGAGGAAGGGGTCGAGGCCTCGAAGATCAGCGTCCGCAAATATCCGATCGCCGAGAAAAACGGCCTGATCTGGGTCTACATCGCCGAAGATCCGCAAGCCGATCCGCACCCCAAAATCGAAGCGCCGCATTTGCCGGTCGGACCGGATGCACGACCCACATTGATCGAAGCCCAACTCTTTCCCTGCGCCATCGATCATGCCGTTGTCGGTCTGATGGATCCGGCTCACGGTCCGTTCGTGCACAGGGCATGGTGGTGGCGCTCGAAAGCGTCGATCCACGCCAAGGCCAAGAAATACGCGCCCTCGAACTTGGGCTTTACGATGGTCGCGCACAAACCATCGAGCAATTCGCTGCTCTACAAGATCCTTGGCGGCGACAGAACGACCGAAATCTCGTTCCAATTGCCCTCGATCCGCGTTGAGCTCATCAAGGCCGGCCGCAACGAAGTCGTTGGTCTGACGACCTGCACGCCGCTCAATGACGACGAAACCGAAGTAACCCAGACCTTCTATTGGAACATGGCGTGGATGGCGCCGTTTAAACCGATCGCACAACAGGTCGCGCGCGTCTTTTTGGGCCAAGACCGCGGTATGGTGACCCTGCAAAAGGAAGGGCTCAAATTCAGTCCGCGCCTCATGCTCATCCAAGACGCCGACGTGCCGGCCATGTGGTATTACCGCCTGAAGAAAGAATGGCTGGAATCGAACGCGTCCGGCCGTGATTTCGTCAATCCTGTAACCGAAACCACGCTGCGCTGGCGCAGTTAATCGGTACAGCGTTAACGGGCACGCGACTTGCGGCTTCGACCTCGAATGCCACCGCCGCTGTCTCGTTGCGAGACAAAGGCGACACCGAGGTCACGCTCATGAAGACGCCGTCGATTGGTCAATTGCTTCTAGCGCGTCATTTGCTGACGACCGGGATCACCGCCCGCCGCCGCAAAGCCAAAACGCCGCCGATCTTCCTCCATCTCGGCGAAACCGCGGTCGTTTTGACCTTTGTGTTCTTCTTGTTCATGTAAAATGAAAGCGCGCCGGAATTCTCCGGCGCGCCCGCAACACTCCAATTCGTACTTCGCGTTCAGTGCGTTCCGGCGATCCCGCCCGCCGCGCCGAAGTCGCGCTTGGCGGCAACGATCGTCACCGTAAAGCCCGCGATCACGTCGAGGATTTGCATCATCGTCAGTAAGAAGAACGCCGACGTTCCGAAACCCTTCATCGTAACGAACTGCAGCACGCAAATCAGCGCAACCGCCATCGACAAGCCGTGATTGATGATCGACCCCGCATCAGTGCGCGTCGACTTGACGATCTCAACGAACAGCAGAAGCAGGCTCAAGCTCACGAAAATATCGCCATAGGTCACCGGCCAACCGTCGCCGGAGATCAGGTTGATGGTGAACGGCGACGCAAAGACCCAGGTCGTATCGGCGCCGGCCAGCGTGGCGAGGTTATAAATGACCAGCGGAAAGACCAGCAGGGGCAAGATATTCAACGTCACATAAGTCGTAGCCGCTCTCGATGAAGTCGCCATTGAACCCTCGTTACTTCCGTTTGAAGCCCATCAGCGGGCGCATCTCTGCCACAATAGCAGCGCATGCCGTCAGGGCCAAGGTCGGGGTACCGCGTGGCTAATTTGTGGCAGGCGGGTCTTCGCGGCCGGCCGCGGCCTTTTCAGCATATATGAGGTACAGGTTGCGGGCGTACACAATCAGGCCAAGAGCTTGGCCGGAAATGAAAACCGGGTCTTTCTTGTAAATGGCGTAAATGAGCAGGATGACGCCGCCGCCGACGCTGAAATACCAAAACATGACCGGAACGACGCTCCGCCCCGCCCGCTCGCTCGCCCACCACTGCACGACAAAGCGCGACATAAAAAGCGCTTGGCCGCCGAAACCGACCAAAAGCCAGACGTATTCCCATGTCAGCCAATCGAACATTCGCATGGGTTTCCTAGAGTTCGTCGATACGTTCGGGGTTGCGCGATCGCCGCTTGAGCCAGCGCACACCCATCAGATCGGAGAACGATACCAGAAGCCGGTCCAAAGTCCCGTATTTGGAGACGCCGTGCGCGCGTGGCCGGTGATGGACGTCGACATGCGCGATCCGGTAACCCTCGCGCAACATCAAAGCCGGCATGTAACGGTGCAAATGATCGAAATAAGGTAGCGCCAGAAAGGCTTCGCGCGAAAACAGTTTCAATCCGCAGCCGGTATCGCGCGTCCCGTCGTCGAGCAGCCACTGCCGCACGCCGTTTGCAATCCGCGATGACAACCGCTTGATCGCGCTGTCTTGGCGCTTGAGCCGCTGACCGGCGACGACGCCCAACGGCGGCGCACCGTCGCTCGCCTTTGCCCACGCCGCCAAGAGACTGGGAATATCGGCCGGATCGTTTTGCCCGTCGCCGTCGAGCGTGGCGACCAACTTGCCGCGAGCCGCCATCACGCCTGTGCGCACGGCACGGCTCTGCCCGGAGTTCTTGGCATGTTTCAACACGCGAAGTTCCGGCGTCTGCTTGCGCGCGCCAAGCAGCGCCTCGACCGTGCCGTCCTTGCTGGCGTCATCGACAAACAGAACTTCGAACGCGACCTTGCCTCTCAGCACCGCGCAGATTTCATTGAGAAGCGGGACCGCATTCTCGACTTCGTTCATAACCGGAACGACGACGGATAGCTCGAGCGTCACGTTTGCTCGGCGCTCCGCGGAGACGCGGCCGATAGATCAAACAACGTCGATAACTCCCTCGAGCGGTTGGCGCGCCTTATACTAGCGGACCTGCCGCCTCGCCAGGGGGCCGGATGCCTGCCGCTTCCTCCAGGCAGCGGCTCAGTATCCCAGTCTCCGTTTCCCGGTAGACGGGCGCCCCATCGAGTGCGATAGCCTCAACCTCGAATCCCGCTGGGTCGATGCCTCTGGACGCCACCCGTGTTCATGAGACATAGCCTTTGACAAATTTCGATGGTTAACCCGCACAATGCCCACGCGCCGATCCGCTGCGTCATATGATTCTTCGAGCCCCTGGGCGCTGGCACTCGCGCGCCCACGCTTGGTTCTCATTGTTCTCTGCCTTCTGATGTTCGTGCCCGGGATGGCATCGATCCCGCCGCTCGACCGCGACGAATCACGCTTCACTCAAGCCACGAAGCAGATGATCGAAACCGGCGATTTCATCGAAATCCGCTTTCAAGACGAAGCGCGCAACAAAAAACCGATCGGCATCTATTGGATGCAGGCAATTACGGCGGGCTGGCTGTCGGGCGATCCCTATAACTCCATCTGGGCCTATCGGCTGCCGTCCGTCATCGGCGGTATCCTGGCCGTACTTTTTGTCTTCGGCCTCGGCGCGAAACTCTTCGATGAGGAGACCGGCCTTATAGGCGCCGGTCTGACGGCGTCGTCACTGCTGCTGATCGGCGAAACCCATATCGCCAAGACCGATGCGATCTTGCTCGCCTTCGTCACGGCGGCCCAACTGATGGTGGCGCATTTCTTTGTTGCCGCGCGCCAAGGCGCGCCCCAACCGCCGCTGCGCGACTCGGTATTGCTGGGTCTCGCCTTCGGTCTTGGCATCTTGGTCAAAGGCCCGATGATTTTGTTCTTCGTCGGCCTCACCGTGGTTGCCTTGTCCATATGGGAAGGCCGTTGGCACTGGATCTCTTCGATGCGCCCGGTATTCGGACTTGGCATCGTCGTTTTGATCAATGTGCCCTGGTTGGTTGCCATCGGTCTTGTCACCAAGGGCGCCTATTTCACCGAGGCGATTGGACAAGACTTCCTCGGCAAGATGGCTGGCGCGCAGGAAAGCCATTGGGGACCACCCGGCTACTACCTCGCATCGCTTCTCGTTGGATTCTGGCCGGGATGGTTGTTCGCGGCGCCTGGCATCGTTTATGCGATTGCGCGCCGCCGCGAAGGCGCAGTCCGCTTCTTGCTTGCCTGGCTTGTGCCGGCTTGGGTCATTCTGGAACTCGCGCCGACCAAGCTGCCGCATTATCCGTTGCCGCTTTATCCGGCCCTTGCACTGCTGTGCGCGGCGGCGGTGATGGCAGGCGTTCGAGACAGCCGGAGCTTTCTCGACAATCTGCCGGTCAAGATCGGCGCCGCGCTTTGGCTGATGATGACGATCGCGCTCTTGGGCGGACTATTGTACTTCATCCCGGCCAACTACGGTTCGGGCTCCAACGTCATCCTCTGGGTCCTTGGCCTCCCGATCCTGTTTGCCGCGGGCGCGGCCGTATTGTTCCTGCTGCGCGGCGAGGGTGAAAATGCGACGGCGGCGACCGTCGTTGCGGGCGCAATCTTCGGCGCGGTCGCCTTGGCCGGCGTCTTGCCGGGCCTGGGACAACTCATGGTCAGCCGCAACGCCGCGAACCTGATCGCGCGCTCCAACGCGTTACCCCAAGCCGTAACGGCGGTCGGCTTCCATGAACCAAGCTTGGTGTTTCAAGTCGGCACCAAGATGAAACTCTCAGGCAGCTCCGCCGAAGCCGCCGATTTCTTGACCAAGACGCCCAACTCGGTCGCCTTGGTCGAGCAGCGCAAGGACGGCGAGTTCCACCAAAGCCTGACGCAACTGAATTTCACCGCCGAGGCGCTGGGTAACGTCAAAGGCCTCAACTACTCCAACGGCGACCAAGTCTCGCTGACGCTCTATCGATTGAAAAAAACCGGGCCGTGAAACATTTGACGCAGCGACTGGGCGAAGCGCCGTCACTTGTCGCGTTGGTGCTCTTCGTTGCTGTCCTAACCGTCTGCCGCATCGTCATTCTGATTGCGACGCCGCTCAATCTCGGCCCCGACGAGGCGCAGTACTGGTCGTGGAGCCTAACCCCGGCCTTCGGCTATTTTTCCAAGCCGCCGATGATCGCTTGGCTGATCGGGGCATCGACGTCGGTGTGCGGCGACGGCGAAGCCTGCATCCGTATCGCAGCACCGCTCTTGCACGCCGCGACGGCCCTAATTGTTTTCTTCGCAGGCCGTGCGCTTTACGACGAGCGAACCGGCCTTTGGTCCGCCTCGGCCTATGCGCTGATGCCGGGCACGAGTTTTTCGTCGCTGTTGATCACGACCGATGTTCCGCTGCTGTTCTTCTGGACGCTCGCTCTGCTCGCGCTTGCGGAGCTCAGGCGCAAACCGACCATCGCTTGGTCGATCGTCTTCGGCGCCGCAATCGGCTTCGGCCTCCTGTCGAAATACGCGATGCTCTATTTCGTATTGGGCGGCGCCCTCGCGCTGCTTCCCGTCGCTGAAGGCCGTTCGCTAATGTTCAGCCGCTGGGGTTTGATCGCTTGCATCGCGGCCCTCGTCGTCTTCGCACCCAACGTGGCATGGAACGCGATGAACGGCTTTGCAACGGTCGGTCACACCGCCTCCAACGCGAATTGGAGCGCCAAGAATCTGTTCAACCTGGGCAAGCTCGCCGAATTCATCGGCGCGCAAGCGGGCATTATCGGTCCGATCGCAGCGGCAATCGTCGTTTGGGGCATGGTTCGCGGTTGGCGCGACCGCGATTGGGCCGGCGCCGACACGCTGTTGCTGTCGCTTTCGCTGCCGATACTTCTGATCGTTGCCGCGCAAGCCTTCATCTCGCGCGCCAACGCGAATTGGGCGGCGCCGGCGTTCGTTGCGCTGACGATATTAGTCGCTGCATGGGGCGTTCGCCGCGGAATCGGCAAGATCTTGGCCGCAAATCTGGCTTTAAACGCGGCCGTTGCGCTGCTTCTCGGTGCTTTGGCGGTGAGTCCCGCCTTTGTCGCGGTCGTCGGACAGGAAAATTCGGTCAAACGCCTTCGCGGATGGGATGAAGCTGGCCGTTCGATCGCAAGCGTCGCATCCTCGGCGCCTTTCACCGCGATACTGAGCGATGATCGCGAGGATATGGGCTCTCTTTATTACTACACGCGCATGCGCACCCTGCCATTGCGCATGTGGCCGAAGAAAAATGCCGCCAACGAGTATGAATCGTCCCACGCATTGCGCGCGCACGAGGCGTCAAACGTGATCTTCGTCACGCGCAGAAGCGATCCGCGCGACGTGACCGATGCATTCGCGTCGTCCGAACGCATCGCGACGCTCGAAACGCGACTCGATTCGAAAAGAACGCGCGTTTTTTTCCTCTATGCGCTCAAGGGACCGGTCGATTCGACTCTTTTCCCGGAATTTTTAAATCGTCCGTCTACGGAATAACGGAGATTCGTCGCAAATCTTCGTTGCGTGCGAATGTCGCACACACGCACTCTACGCGCGCGGTTCTCAAATCATCGTCGCAAATGAGTCGAAAGCGAGCCTCGTCTGCGCGGAACAAAAATAATAACGGAGGCAGGCGCCACTTCGCGCAGCGTTGCGATTACGAGTACTCGCTTCAAGAAGAACTGCGCGACTAGAGTCGCGCTATGCCTGTCAATATGCGATTACTTCACAAACATGGGTCGCGAATACACCGGCGATCACGCGCTCGACCTTTCCAAATCATTTTTTACTGGCGCCTTCTATTTGACGCTGAGCGAATCGTGCTGCATGATTCGCGACGTTGGGGAAAGCGCGGGCTGCGCGCGGACTTTTCGGGGAAGCAGTCGACCAACCGAGGGGCGTTAGAGCTGCCTATGACAGTGCATACCTTCGTAAAGGGCGCCAATACGGCGGCTCACCTAAGGCCTCAGACGAAACGCAGGGTGGTTGAACGAAGTCCGGGCGCCGATGCGCCATCCGGACCTCAGATTCCTCGCCTTGTTTCGCCCGCCTCTTCTCTCCCCACCCTTAACACCGATCCCGGCACTACGGTTCGCAAAGCCAATCGCTTTCCCGTCAGCGCCGAATCCCGCGAGTTCTACAAACAAAATTTCCCCGGCACGACCGCCGACGACTGGAACGACTGGCGTTGGCAAGCCCGCGCCCGCATCCGCACCCTGGAACAGCTCGAACGCGCGTTCGACCTCTCGAAGGACGAGCGCGCGGCGGCTTTAAAGCACAAGGGCTCGCTGCCGGTCGGCATCACACCTTATTACGCAAGCTTGATGGGCCACGCCGACGCGTCCGAACCGTTGCGCCGCACGCACATCATGGTCTCCGACGAATATGTCCGCCTGCCGGGCGAAGAAGACGATCCCTTGGGCGAAGACCACGATACGGTCGCCCCCGGTCTCGTTCATCGCTACCCTGATCGCGTTTTGTTCCTCACGACCGGGTTTTGTTCGACCTATTGCCGCTATTGCACGCGCTCGCGCATGGTCGGCAACCCGGGCGGCGAATACAATTTCTCGACCTCGCAATGGGAAAAGGCGCTCGCCTATCTCGAAGTTCACACCGAGGTACGCGACGTCCTGCTTTCGGGCGGCGACCCGCTCTCGATCGGCGACGAGAAGCTCGATTGGCTGCTGACGCGCCTGCGCAAGATCAAGCATATCGAATTCATCCGCATTGGCTCCAAAATCCCTGCGGTTTTGCCCCAGCGCATTACCCGCGACCTGGTGAAGATGCTGCGCAAGCACCATCCTCTGTGGATGAGTGTCCATTTCACTCATCCGAGCGAAATCACCACCGAGGCGCGCGAAGCAGCCTCGCGCCTCGCCGACGCCGGCATCCCGCTCGGCTCGCAGACCGTACTGTTGAAAGACATCAACGACAGCGTGCCCGTCATGAAAGAACTCATGCACGGCCTGCTGACGATGCGCATCAAGCCCTACTACCTCTATCAATGCGACCCCATCAAAGGTTCCGGCCACTTTAGAACGCCGGTCCATAAGGGGATCGAGATCATACAAGCCTTGCGCGGGCACACGACGGGTTATGCCTGTCCGATGTTCGTGGTCGATGCACCGGGCGGCGGCGGCAAGATCTTGCTCGCCCCCGACGCGGTCGCGGGTCGCGACGGCGACGATCTGTTGCTGCGCAACTTCGAAGGCAAGATTTATCGCTATCCCGACCCCGGCGGAACACTCGGCCGGGGCAGAAAACCAACGGCGATTGCCGCGGAATAGCCAAGGCAAAACGCTGCGCCATCGGGGTCGACGGAATGTCCGTCGGCTCGTGCTGCGCATCGGACGAAGGAGCCTATGCCGGACGCGCCTCACATACTGATTCTGGTTCCCGACCTCAAGGAGGTCGAGCCCGACGACAATCTCGCCACAATCTCGACCGCGCGAGAGCTGGCGACCCATTATGGGCGCCTTGGTTACTCGAACGTCATCAAGCATTTCGACTATCTGCCGTCGGCCTTCAAAACCGTGGTCGAGGACGAGCGTCCGGATTGCGTGTTTAATCTGGTGGAATCGGTTTCCGGCACCAGTCGCCTGATCCACGTGCCGCCGATCTATCTCGAGGAACTGCGCCTGCCTTATACGGGCTGTCCGGCGCACGCGATCGAACTGTCCAATGACAAGGCTCTTTCCAAACACATCCTATCGCTGATGAACGCCCCCACGCCGCGCTGGGGCTTGCCGCGCACGATGGCGACCGGCCAAGGCGGAACCTGGATCGTCAAAGCCCAGCACGAGCACGCATCGTTCGGCATGACGCAAAAAAACGTGGTCGAGGGCACGACGGCCGCCATCGAACTTGCCCGCGAACTGACCGACGAGCACAAGATCGACTGGATCATCGAGGAATTCATCAACGGCCGCGAATTCAACGTCTCGATGGTGGAAAGCCCCTCGGGACCGCGCCTGCTGCCGGTGGCCGAGATCGTCTTCCAGAACTACGGCACGGATCTGCACAAGATCATCGACTACAAAGCCAAGTGGGACGAGCAGAGCTTCGAGTACAAAAACACGGTTCGCCGCTACGACTTTCCGCCCGCCGACCGCGCATTGCTCGCGGCATTGCAGGAAATCAGCCTGAAGGTCTGGGCGGGCTTCGATCTGCGCGGTTGGGCGCGCATCGACTATCGCGTCGACGTCGAGGGCAACCCCTTCGTGGTTGACGTGAACGCAAACCCCGACCTGTCGCTCGACGCGGGGTTCATGACGGCGGCAGGCCGAGCCGAACTCGCCCCGCACGACGCCATCCGCATGATCACGGCGGCCGCGATGAAAGCCGCGGCGTGACCTTCCGCAGCGAGCTGCGCCCGTCGGACGGCGCCGCCGTTCGCCGCCTTGTGAGCGACGCCAAAGTGTTCTCACCAACCGAAGTCGGCTGGGCGGTCGAACTCGTCGACGAAACGCTCAAGCGTGGCACCGCCGCCGGCTATCATCTCTTGTTCGCCGACGGCACGGATGGACTGGATGGTTACACTTGTTTCGGTCCGATCGACGGCACCGACAACCGCTTCGACCTCTACTGGATCGTCGTCTCCCCCAAAGCGCAGGGTCGCGGCCTAGGAAAACGCTTGCTGACCGACAGCATGATCGCCGCCCGCAAGCTTGATGCAGCGCACATGTTTATCGACACCTCGACCCGCGCCGACTACGCCCCGGCCCGCGCGCTCTACGAAGCGGCGGGCTTTACCCATATGGGAACGCTCGTTGATTTCTACAGGGACGGTGACGGCAAGGCTTTGTTCGGCCGCAAACTCTAGACCGGCTTGACTTCTCGCTCGCGATCGCGCTGCAGCCCCAATTGCCGCTCGCGCCACGCGATGAAAAGCCCAGACGCAATGACGATAGCAGCGCCGGCATAGACGGCTGTGGCAGGCAGTTCCGCAAAGAACAGCCAGCCGAACAGGATCGCCCAAACCATCGCGACGTAGTCGAAGCTCGCAAGCGTCGACGCCTGCGCGAAGCGGTATCCGTTGGTCATAAAGAGTTGGCCGAACCCGCCCAGAACGCCCAATAGGACCAGCAAGGCCACATCGCCCGCCCCAGGCGTCACCCACGCGAACGGCAGTGTCAAAAAGCTAACCACCGTCGCGGCAAGTTGGAAGTAGAACGCGATGGCGAGCGCCGATTCCGTGGTCGACATCAGGCGGATGAAAATCATTGTGAACGCGACAAGCACCGCGTTCGAGACCGCGAGCAAGAGACCGATCGTCGACGATGGCTCACCCGAACCCAAAGTCAGATGCGGCGAGACCATAATCAGAACGCCGGCGAACCCGACAGCAACGGCGCTCCAGCGATAAAGCCGGACCGCTTCGCCCAAAAACACGGCCGCAAGCGCGACGACGATGAGTGGTGACGCGAAACTGATCGCCGTCACGTCCGCCAACGGCAAATACATCAAGGAGCCGAAATAGGTGAACATGGCGCAAACGCCCGTAAAGGCGCGACGCAGATGCGACAACGGTTTGTCGGTGACCAGCGCATTCAGTCCATGCCCGGCGATCAACATCAGACCCGCAATCGGCAAAAAGGCGAACAGCGAGCGAAAGAACACGATTTGCCCGACGGGATAAGTATCGCCGAGTTGCCGCGCGATCGCAGCCATCAACATGAACACGAATGTCGCCGAGATCTTCAACCCTATCCCGAGCAGCGGCCGGGACGAGGTGCCTAAACCGAGATCGCTTTCGCCCGATTTCCCCGTCACAACCACTTGCGCCAGCGGAAAAACAAATACGGCACGATCGCCGAAAGGATGATCGTCACCATTGCCGCCGCGTAGCCATAGGGCGAATCGAGCTCGGGCATATGCTTGAAGTTCATGCCCCAGATGCTGGCGAACAAAGTCGGCGGCAGAAAGACCGTCGTCGCGACCGACAAGATGCGGATGATCCGGCTCTGCTCGATATTGACGACACCCAGCACTGCATCGAGCAAGAACGTAATCTTGTTGGCGAGATACGTCGTGTGATCCGCCAACGACTGCACGTCGCGCGTCATCACCTTGATGTGCCCCTTCATGTCCTTGGTCGTCTTGAGGTCGATCACCTGCGACAGGAACGCCAGCATGCGCCCCATGCTGATCAAGCTCTCGCGCGCCTTGGAGGTCAGGTCGTTGCGGCTGCCCAGGCGGACCAGCATCTTTTGATAGTCGCGCCCGATCTGCCCCTCTCCGTTCTTGCCGAATATCTGCTTCGAGAGCGCATCGACTTCTCCGCCCACCTTTTCCAAGACATCGGCGGTCCGGTCGATAATCGCCTCCAGCAGCCCCGCCAGAATGATATCGCCGCGCGGCCATACATTCGCTTGCCGTTCGGCCCGGTTGGCGAAGGTATTGATCGGCTGCGGCTCGGAAAAACGCACGGTCAAAAGCCGCTCGCCGATCAAAATGAAACTGACGCCTTGGCACTCGGGCTCGTCCGTGTCGGTCTTCGACAGCACGAGAGACGTCATGAAGATCGCGCCGTCCTCCTGGTAGAGCCGGCTTGAGATTTCGATCTCGTCCATATCGTCGCGCGTCGGCGGATCGAAGCCGAACATGGCTTTGACAGCATCTCGCTCCTGCTGCGTTGGGTCGAAAAGATCGATCCACAGCGACTCCGGCGGTACCGCGATCGGATCCGCGGATTCGCCGGAGCAGGTCAAATTGCGCCGAAGGCAGTTTTCGCGCAGGCCAAAGGAGCGGAGCATGCGGAGATCTCGGGTTTTGCGGCAACACGGGTCGAATTGCGCCCCTTATAGCCACGACTGCGGCATACCCGCCACGCCTTAAATGACGCGTGAGCCGCGGGCACTAACCCCTCCGTCCCTTTGAAGTTCGTGGCCCACCCCGTATGATTTGATCCACGTTAGGAATAGCTTCAGCACGTCGTACTATGGTCCCGCCGTCCGGGCCGCTTTTCAGCCCGGCTGTTGCGGATTCGACTGTCACAAATGCTTGGGCGCCCTACCCCGCACGGTATTCTAGCCGTGATTCGTAAAGGCAGGGCCGTTCAAGACCAACCCGGGAGTTCCCATGGAATTCGGCGATCTATTCAGCTTCGACAAAAAAATCGCTCCGGCGATCATCAAGCCGATCTATTGGATCGGTCTGGTCCTCGTCGTGCTTGGCGGCGTGATCTATTTCTTCGCCGGCTTCGGCAAGCTTTTCACCGTGGGATTCTTCACCGGCGTTTGGGACATGATCACGTCGATCTTGTTCGTCATCTTCGGCGCTCTCGGCCTTCGCGTCGGTGCCGAAATCGCACTGGCGATCTTTGAGATGCACGACAAAACGGTCGGCGGCTCCGGCTCGCAAACGTAGTCGACGGGATTGGGAAAGCGCCGGCGCGTTCAGCGAGCGGCGTTTTCGACTTTCCGAGCCGGCGCCGCACGAGCGTCCGCTTCGCCAACATTCGGTCCGCGTCCATGGAAATAGATGCCCTGCGCCAGCGCGCGGAATGGCGCCGTGCCAAAGACCAGGTTCCACAGCCAATTCGGCGGCGCCAGGTCGAGCCCGCGCCGTACCAACAGCTTTGCCGCGTATCGGGGAGCCTCGTGCGCCAGTGCCCGCGCCGGATGCTCGCCGCCCGCATTGATCCAATCCGACGCCAACTGCGCCGTTCGACGGCCGAGTCTCAGTGTTTGGACAATACCGCCACCGGTCACCGGCGACACGTGCCCGGCCGCATCGCCGATCAACATGACGCGCCCGATAGACGTGTTCTTCAGCGTTGCGCCTGCGGGGATCAATCCGCTCCGCCGCGCAAGAACGCGCCGTGCCGGCAAGCCGAGCCTGTCCAAGTAGACCTTCAAGAACGCGCGCGCGTCGGGTCTGAATCCGTGGCGTGCCGCCAAGCCGACCTGTGTGATGCCGACACCAGGCACCGCCCATCCGATGTAACCGGGCGCGAGCTTGCTATCCAGGAAGCAATGCAAAAAACGCTCGTCGAGACCCGGCTCCGCTTCGAGTTCGAACTCGACGCCGCCCAGAAACCGCCGGTTGGATTCCAAACCGAAAGCACGTCCCACTGCCGACGTTGCACCGTCTGCGCCGATCAACAGGCGCGCCTCTAATCCAAGGTCGGGAAGGCTGACCAGATCGACCGTTTGTTCGGCGCGCTTGAACGGCATGCCAAAATTGAGCTCGGCACCCGCGCGCCGCGCCTCGTCCGCCATCCACCGCAACAAATTGGGCGTATCGCTCGCCAGAAAGTAATAACCGGGCGACGAATGGTCCGTCGACTTTCCGTTCGGGGCGTAAAGCCGCACGCCGCGAATAAGCCGCGTCAGATGCGACGGGATGTCGAGTTCGTCCGCCGCCTCTTTGACCAGAATGCCCGTGGTGCGAACGCCGAGCCCCGGATCGGTCTTGCGCTCGATCACGCAGACCTTGAGCCCGCGCGAAGCCGCCGTCCGCGCGCAAGCAAGACCCGCGAAACTCGCCCCGACAATAATCAGATCGAACCGGCGCAACCGATCACCTTGCGTTGCCGTCGCTCATTCAATCTGCTTTCGCGCCCTACCGCCAGGTAAGCCGCACCCAATGTTCGCGCCCCGTGATCGAGGTCACGCCTGCCACGCAGTTACTTGGATTTGGCCTTCTTGGCGGGCGCCTTCTTCTTGGACTTCGGCAGCGGCGCTCCGAACGACCAGGAATGGCCGAAAGGATCGACAAGCTGCCCAAACCGGTCGCCCCAAAACTGATCGGCCGCGGGCATGGTGACTTTCGCACCCGCCTTTGCCGCACGCCCCATCCACTGATCGACTTCTTTGGGCACCATTAACTGCACGAACATGCTGACCGCGGTTCCGCCGTGCTTTTGTGGCGTGTTCCCCCCGGTGAATTCGGGAAAATCGTCCGAAAGATAGAGCGCATGCCCATTGATCTCGACCTCGGCATGCATCAGCCGCTTCTTGTCCTCGGCCGGCATGCGCATCACTTCTGTCGCGCCGAGCCCCTTTTTGTAGAACGCGATCGCGGCGTTCCCGTTGCTGACGGTCAAGTAAGGCACGAGTTGCTTTTGCGTCTTCGCCATCGTTCGTTCCCCTTTTTTCGGATCAGCGTTCTACGCTCACTTGCGCGCGTTCGCCACCAAATCTTGCACCACCGCTGGATCGGCAAGCGTCGTCGTGTCGCCGAGGTTCGACGTGTCGCCTTCGGCGATCTTGCGCAGAATGCGGCGCATGATTTTTCCCGACCGCGTCTTCGGCAACCCCGGTGCCCATTGAATGACGTCGGGTTTGGCGATCGCGCCGATTTCCTTGCCGACCCAGGCAGCCAGTTCTTTGCGCAACTCCTCCGTCGAGGCAACTCCCGCCTTCAACGTGACATAGGCGTAAATTCCCTGCCCCTTGATGTCGTGCGGATAGCCGACGACCGCCGCTTCGGCGACCTTCGTGTGCCCGACCAGCGCGGATTCCACCTCCGCCGTGCCCAACCGGTGCCCGGACACGTTGATCACGTCGTCGACGCGCCCGGTGATCCAGTAGTAACCGTCCGCGTCGCGCCGGCAGCCGTCGCCCGTGAAATACTTTCCCGGATAGGTTTTGAAATAGGTGTCCACGAACCTCTGATGATCGCCGTAGACGGTGCGCATCTGCCCCGGCCATGAATCGGCAAGCACGAGGTTTCCCGTCGATGCGCCTTCAAGTACCTTGCCTTCGGCATCGACAACTTGCGGTACGATCCCGAAGAACGGCCGCGTCGCCGATCCGGGCTTCAGCGCCGTAGCCCCCGGCAGCGGCGTGATCAAGATGCCGCCGGTTTCCGTTTGCCACCATGTGTCGACGATCGGACAGCGGCTGTCGCCCACGACCCGGTGATACCATAGCCAGGCTTCCGGATTGATCGGCTCGCCCACCGATCCCAACAACCGCAACGACGTTCGGCTGGTCCGCTTCACCGGCGCTTCGCCGTCGCGCATTAAGGCGCGGATCGCGGTCGGCGCGGTGTAGAAAATATTGACCTTGTGCTTGTCGATCACCTCCCAAAACCGCGACACGGTCGGATAGTTCGGCACCCCCTCGAACATCAACGTCGTGGCGCCGTTCGAAAGCGGCCCGTAAACGATATAGCTGTGCCCCGTCACCCACCCGACATCGGCCGTGCACCAATAGACGTCGCCGTCGTGATAATCGAACACGTACTGATGCGTCATCGACGCGAAGACGAGATAGCCGCCCGTCGTGTGCAGCACGCCTTTAGGCTTCCCCGTCGAGCCCGACGTGTAGAGAATAAATAGCGGATCCTCCGCACCCATCTCCTCAGGTTTGCATTCGGCCGGCACGTTGGCGGCAAGCTCGTGATACCAATGATCTCGCCCCGTCTGCATCGCGACAGTGCCGCCCGTGCGCAGCACAACCAGAACCGACTTCACATTGGGACACTGCCTCAACGCTTCGTCGGTGTTCGCTTTCAGCGGAACATGCTTGCCGCCGCGCAGACCCTCATCGGCCGTGACCACAAAATCCGATTTGCAATCGAGAATACGACCCGCGATACTTTCCGGCGAAAACCCGCCGAAGATCACCGAATGCACCGCGCCGATCCGCGTGCATGCCAGCATCGCGTAAGCAGCCTCCGGAATCATCGGCATGTAAATCGTCACCCGATCGCCGCGTTTGACGCCTTGCCCCTTCAAGACATTGGCGAACCGGCAGACCTCGTCATGCAGCTGGCGGTAGGAGATGTGCTTGGAATCTTTGGGATCGTCCCCTTCCCAAATGATCGCCGTCTGATCGGCACGCTTGGCCAAATGCCGGTCGATGCAATTCGCGCTCACATTGAGCGACCCGTCCTCGTACCATCGAACGAACAAATTCTTCGCGTCGAAGGAAACATTCTTGACCTTCGAATAGGGCTTCATCCAATCGAGGCGCTTGCCCTGCTCGCGCCAAAACCCCACAGGGTCGGCGACCGATGCCTTGTATAGGTCCTGATACTTCGCATCGTCGGCGAAGGCCCGTTTTGCCCAGTCGCTCGATACTGAAATGAGCTGTTCGGACATGGAATGACATCACCTCGCGCATTGGATTTAGGCGAGAGTATGTGGGGCAAGGTCTCACGCGGCAAGCATCAGGTCTTAGAAATCGAATGCTCCGGGCTGTCGCTCGACAACGCCGGCATTCGAGCCGTCTCGACAGACCCGGATCGCGTCCAGCTTCGATGGTCCATTGCCGCGCCCGGTTGAAGTGGCATCGCACGGCAACAGCCGCGATAAGCTTTCGGTTCTACTCGATGTTTATGCCGGAAGGATTGCGTTGCACTCGGCAAGCGCCCCTTGAATTATTGTAATATGCCGTATATATAGGGTATTCAAACATCGATGATGGAGAACTCGACATGGCCACGGAAAAAGTCTCGGTCCCAGTGAAGATTTCCGCGAATATTCCTGAAGAAACGTTGGAATTGCTTCGTGACCTCGCCGCGCGCCGTCACACCACTGTAACTGAGGCATTGAAAAGGGCTATTGAGCTGGATAGTTTTCTTGTGTCCCAAGAAGATATCGGCTCAAAGATATTAATTGAGGACAAAGATAGAAAGATACAGCGAGTCATACGTAAGTAAGACAGAGGCAATTCTTGGCGGAAGGCTCTGACCAACCTCCCCCTCCCAGACCATTGGAGGAGGAGACCCCGAAGCGAACTGATCGGCCGCCACTTGAGGCGTACGATGTACAACCCTACGATCCATTGAAGGATCAGGAATCGGTTCGAGGACAGCTCGCGCTTTTGCTTATTTTCACGTTAATTGGAATTGTTGTCGCGACGTTGATTATGGGCACGCTCACCATTGTGTACTGCGCGACAAAAGTATGCGAGGCACAAACACAAAACATGGAAGTGATTAAAACCCTCGTGAGCTTGGTGCTCACCCCTGTCGTTGGCCTCGTCGGCGCCGTAACAGGATTTTATTTTGGCGCTCGGTCCACCAACTCAAGTCCCTAGAACGGGATTTCGAAGGACTTCGTCGATGACTTCATCCGTATGCTCGCCCACCGTGGGCGGATCGAGCCGGATCGAACACGGCGTTTTCTCGAACTTCAACCCCGGCCGCATCGCCCGGTAGCGCCCTTCGCTCGCGATCTCGCGCTCCTCGAAGAAGCCGACGGCCTTCAAGTGCGGATCGTCGAACAATGTCGACATCTCGTTCGCCCGCATCGCCGGAATGTGATGCTCGGCGCAAAGCCGCATCCACTCCTCTGTCGTGCGCGTCGCAGCCGCATCGCGCATCATCTCGTAGTAGGCGTTGACCCGCGCCTTGCCGTCCACCGCCGACAGGAACCGCTCGCTGTCGTAGGCGTCCGCGATCCCGCCCAATTCCAGAAACTTCACCGAACCCTCGCGGCTCGCCGGCAGCACGACCAAATAGCCGTCCTTCGTCTTGTAGGGTTTGCGGTGCGGCGTGATCGACGTCGGATGTCCGAATTTGCCCGGCACATCTGGATAGGTATGTCCCCAAATATGTTCGGCCTGAATGAACCCGGTGAAGGTCTCCAACATCGGCACTTCGACAAACTGACCTTCGCCCGTTCGCGAGCGATGTTGAAGGGCCGCAAGCGTCGCAATCACCGCAAAAAGCCCGCACGTCTTGTCGGCAATGATGGATGGAAACGGGCGCAGCTCCTTATTGCCGTCGGAAAGCGGCAGCAGGTCGCACGCCCCCGATGCCGCTTGAATCAAATCGTCGAAGGCCTGCCGGCCATTGTAAGGACCGCCCGAGCCGTAACCGACCGCTTCGACGTAGATGATGTCGGGCTTGATCTTGGAGACATCCGCATATCCGAAGCCCAATCGCTTCACGGCTTCCGGCCGCATGTTGTGAATGAATACGTCACCCGTACGCACGAGTTCACGCAGCGCGTCTTTGCCCGAATCGCTCTTGAGGTCGATCGCCACCGAACGCTTGTTGCGGTTTAGCGCCACGAACAACGGCCCCATATTCTGCGACTTCGGCGCCTTGCCTTGATTGCGTTGCCGGTCCCCCGACGGCTCCTCGATCTTGATCACGTCCGCGCCCAAGTCGCCCAACGTTTGCGTGGCGTAAGGACCCAAGACGAACTGCGTCAGATCGATAACCCGTATCCCATGCAAGGCGCCCTGCGCCGGTTTCGCTGTCATTTTCTCGCTCTTTGCTTGAATGGCGTGACAGGCTAACCCTAGCCGTCAAAGCGAACGAAATTCCAGGGGTCGATATGCAACTGCACCAATCCGCGTGGCCGGAAATCGAAGAGTACCTCAAGAAATCGACCGGCATCATCATCCCCATCGGCTCGACCGAACAGCACGGCCCTAACGGCTTGCTCGGCACGGATGCGATTTGCCCCGAATTCATCGCCAAGCGCGCCGGCGACGAAAGCGGCGTCTTGATCGGTCCGACCTTCAACGTCGGCTCCGCGCAACATCATTTGGGCTTCCCCGGCACGATAACGCTGCGCCCCTCCACCATGATCGCCGCGATGCAGGATTGGGCCTCGTCCCTGATGCGCCACGGCTTCGACCGCATCTATTGGTTCAACGGCCACGGCGGCAACATCGCGCCTGTCCAGTCGGCGTTCTCCGAGATCTATTCCGAATTCAGCTTCGGCCGCGCCGGTTCGAACGCAAGACCCGTGAAATTATTCCTGCGCAACTGGTGGGATCTGAACGGCGTCGGCGATCTTTGCCGCGAAATCTTCCCTGTCGGCGAAGGCAGCCATGCGACGGCCTCCGAAGTTTCCGTCACCTACTTCGCCTATCCCGAGGCGCAAAAACACGTCGAGATGCACCCCAAGATCGCGCCCAACGGCTCGATCCGCGATGCCGACGACTACCGCCGCCAATTCCCCGACGGCCGTATCGGCTCTGACCCGAGCCAAGCAACCCCTGAAAAAGGCACGCGCATCGTCGAGGCGGCAACCAAGGCACTGATCGCGGACTACCAGGCGTTTATGCGGGTAGCATAGCTATCTCATTGATTTAACTATCAAGATATGTCATGATAAAACTTGACGGGTGAGATCATGACGCGCCGCAAATTCGCTAGCCAAGCCGACCCAAAGATTCTCGACGATCTCAAAGCGATCGCCGATGCAGAGGGCCGCCAATTCCAATCCGTGGTCGAAGAAGCATTCTGCGATTACATTGCGCGCAAAAAAGGCGGACAGCCACGACCCGATGTGATGGCGCATCTAAAAGGGTCGATGGCAAGGAACGCTGAGCTTTACCGCAAGCTCGCGAAATAGTTGTCGCAATTGCGCGACTATCTCAACGTCTCCGACGTCTTAGCGATGCGCCACGAACTCATCGAACGCTTCGGCGGCGCACACGGCGTGCGCGACATGGGTGCACTTGAATCCGCAGTGTTCCGTCCACAAACCGGCTACTACGACGACACCGTCGCCGAAGCCGCTGCGCTGCTTGAAAGCCTTGCGATCAATCATCCCTTCATCGACGGCAACAAGCGCATCGCCTTCGCTGCCGCCGACGTTTTTCTCAGAATGAATGGGCTACAAATCACGGCGGAGCCGAATGCGGCCTACAAATTCCTCATCAGCCTGTTTGAGACCGGCACTTTCAAGTACGCCGCGCTCGAACCCTGGCTGCGCGCCAATACGGCTCAAACCTGAACGGTGATCGTGCCGTCCCGACTCTCGAACGGAACGGACGCCAAACTCTTCCCCTGACAAGGCCCGCTGACGCAAAATCCGTCCTCGGCTCGAAACCGCGCCCCATGCGTCGAGCAAACCAACAGCGATCCGTCTTCATTCAAGAATTTGTCGGGAAAGGTCTCAAGCGGTGTCAGCTGATGCGGACACGAATTGACATAAGCATGCAACGTCCCGTGCTTGCGGACCAGAACGATGTCGCGCCTGTTGGCACCCTCGCCGAGGACAAATCCGCGCGCGGTTCCCTCGGCAATATCGTCGCTTCGGCACAGAGTTTGGAACGTCACGAGACGGTGGCTTTCTTCGCGGCAACCAAGAACGTCTTGCGCTCCGCCGCGGTCGAAACGCGAAAGCGGACGTATTCGCTGCGAGTCGCCGTCTTCAAGTCGGCGAACAGACCGGCGGTGTCCTCGTGAAAATGCAGGAACGCCTCGCGCTTGCGATAAAAGATGCCGCGCTTCCTTTCGGTCAAACCCTCAAGCCGCCGCACCTCAAGCAACACCGGGCCAAGCGCATCCAATGCCTCCGCGCCCGCATGCTTCATTTCACCTTCAACCCGCCCATCTTGCAAACGAGCTTCCACTCGGCATCGCTCACCGGCTGCACCGACAAGCGCGAGTTTTTCACCAGCACCATCTGCGACAGCTTTTCGTCGGATCTAATCGCGGTCAGCGTCACCGGCTTCGGCAACGCCTCGACCGCGATCACGTCGACCATCGACCAATCGCCGTCGGAAGCCGTGTGATCGGGATAAGCCGTCTTGATCACCTCGACGATGCCGACCACTGCTTTCTCTTCGCCCGAGTGATAAAAGAACGCGCGCTCGCCTGTCTTCATCGCGCGCAAGTTCAGCCGCGCCTGATAGTTGCGCACGCCGCTCCATGCCTCGCCTTTCGCGCCCTTCTTCATTTGCTGCGTCCACGACCAAGTCTCGGGCTCTGTCTTCAACAACCAATAAGCCATCGCTCACCCCTTCGGCTCGCCGAGCGTCCAGCGCCACGGCCTAATATCGACCTGCGCGAACAAACCGGCCTGCATGTACGGATCTTGCGCTGAGAATTCCTTGGCGGCGGAAAGGTCGGCAGCCTCCAACACGATCAGACTGCCCGCCATGGTCTGGCCGTCCTCCGACATGAACGGACCCGCGATCGGAATCCGAGCCTTGTGTTGATCGATATAGGCCAGGTGCCGCGATCGCGCTTCCAAACGAACCGCCGTCGAATTTGGCTTGTCGGTACAAATGAGGGCGTACAACATCAGGCTCAGTGCTCGCTCTTGAGAGGACGCGACAACAGCGCCCGGATTGCAATATCGACTTCAATGCGCCCGGCAACGATATCCGCGACCGCTTCGGCGATCGGCATTTGAACGCCAATGGCGCGCGCGCGTTGAACGAGCGCATCGGCCGTCGCGGCACCCTCCGCCAGCGGGCCATTCTCGTCCGCGCGTCCGCCTTGAGCCAAGCGGACGCCGAGCGAAAAATTACGCGACTTCCGGCTTGAGGCCGTCAGGATCAAATCGCCGAGCCCGCTCAACCCGCCCATCGTCTCGAACCTCGCTCCCAACGCCAGGCCAAAGCGCGTCATTTCGGCAAAGCCGCGCGTGGTCAACGCCGCGCGTGCGCTTTCGCCGAGGCCCCGCCCCTCGACGATCCCGCAGGCAATCGCCAGCACGTTTTTCACCGCGCCGCCGATGGCGACGCCGGTAACGTCGGCCGAAACATAAGGTCTGAACGCCGGCGAGCTGATCGCGTGTGCGATCGTTTCTGCTTTGAGGACATTGTCCAACGCCAGCGTCACCGCGCAGGGAAGTCCGCGCGCGACGTCGATTGCAAAACTCGGCCCCGACAGCATGCCGAAATCCATCGACGGAGCCGCCTCACTCGCGACTTCGGTCATCAGCTTGCCGCTCGCACGCTCGATGCCCTTCGCGCAGATAAGGACGGGCGTCGAAGGCGGAAGCACCCTGGCGTAATCGCTAGCCAATGCCCGCAAGTGTTGGGCTGGGCAAACCAGAAGCGCCAACTGCACGCCAGTTAACGCGCCGCTGTCGCTCACCGCTTCGATGTTTTTGTGCAGTGCAACACCGGGCAAAAACGCTTTGTTTTCCGAGATTTCCCCGATCTGCTGCGCAACCGCACGCTCGCGCGCCCAAAGCGTGACCTTCAATCCTGCGCCTGAAATAGTCTGTGCCAGCGCGGTGCCCCAAGCGCCCGCGCCGATCACGCCGACATGATTTATCCGCACGGTTGTTGCCGATTCGGCATCGCTTCAAGGCCGAATGTTTGAATGTTTTGTTGAATATTTACCCGGGGCGTATACATTCCGCGTACAAATGTTGTGCAAAGACACCGTTCGAGGAAACATCCTGGAAGCCGCAAAGAAGCGGTTCGTCCACTATGGTTACGCGAAAACGACGATGGCGGAGATCGCCGCGGACTGCAACATGTCCCCCGGCAACCTCTACCGGTATTTTCCAGGAAAATTGGACATTGCCGAGGCCATCTGCACCGAAGCCGGCGAACATGCGATTGCCAAGCTCAGAGACGTTTTGAAGCGTCCCGGCCGCTCCGCGAAGGAGCGTTTGCGCGACTTCGTCTTCGCCGATATGCGCCTGACTTACGAACAGATCGAATACGACAAACAGGTCTTCGAGATGGCTCGCGTCATTTCGATGGAACGGCCGCAATTCGCCAATCGCATTCTAGCGCTGCATCGGGCGCTTCTCTCCGAAATTCTGGCCGCCGGTAACGCCTCGAGCGAGTTTTCGATCGAAGATGTCGTGTTCACGGCCGAAATGCTGCAGTCCGCGACGATGAAATTCCGCTACCCCCAGTTGCATTCCAAGCTCCCCTACGACAAATTGGAGAGAGAGCTTGAAGGGGTCATTCACCTTGTACTGAATGGCCTGGACGACGGCGGTGCGGGCCGCGAACTCCCGAGAATGCCCAAGGAAGGGCTGAAATCCGAGACTTTGGTAACCATTTGATTGGCGGCACCGATAGAAAATCATGCGGCAGGACGTCGCAGTGTCGCAACGAGTGAATAAAAACGATTTTGTTCATTGATTTTTGATCAGGCCTCCCTTATTTAGAGATCACGGCGGGACGAGAGCCCCGCAAGAGATCAACCAAGGAGAGACTTCGATGAATAACCTCGTGACCCAGATTTCAACGACGGTCGCCGGTTTCGTGCTCGGCGCGTACGGCCTGGTGTTCTTCCTCAACACCCTGAACCTGATCTAATCCATCGTGATCAGGTTCCCCAACAAACGAGCGGTCAGGGTCTCCCGGCCGCTCGTTTCTGCTCCAAGAGCCTAGTTCGGACGACGGCCGCTTCGGTGAGCCGCACTTAAGACTTCGCACCGGCCACATTCGCCCGGTTAGCATCCAAGGGCCACCGCGCCCGCGCCGGCGCCGCCAGCGCATCGATCAGCCCCAAACTCAACCGCTCGAGCCCCGCCCACGCCACCATAGCTCCATTGTCGGTGCACAACCGCGCCTCGGGAATCGTCAACTCGAACGCCTCGTCGCGCGCGGCCTGCACCAGCAAACGGTTGAGCAAAGCATTCGCCGCGACACCCCCGGCAACCACCATGCGCCGTCCTCGCGATCCGCGAGCGACCATCGCACGCATCGCTTTTTTCGATCGCTCGACCAGCACCTCCACAGCCGCAGCTTGAAAACTGGCGGCAATGTCGCAGACCGTCTGTTCGTCAAGCGTGGCCGCTTCTGCGCTTCGTCGCACGGCTGTTTTCAAGCCTGAGAACGAAAAATCGAAACCGTCCGCATCCAACAACGGACGCGGAAAGCGGTACCGTTTCGCATTGCCCGAAATCGCGGCACGCTCGATGGCGGGCCCGCCGGGAAACCCAAGTCCCAGCAGCTTAGCGGTCTTGTCGAACGCTTCGCCGGCCGCATCGTCGATCGTCGTTCCAAGACGCGTGAACCTCCCGACGCCTTCGCAGGTCAAAAGCTGGCAGTGCCCGCCGGACACCAACAAGAGCAAAAACGGAAATGCGACCCCCGCCGTCAATCGCGCCGTCAATGCATGCGCTTCGAGATGATTCAGCGCGACAAGCGGTTTGCCAGACGCCATCGCCAACGCTTTGGCAAACGTCAATCCGACGGCGACCCCGCCGATCAAGCCCGGCCCCGCCGTGACGGCGACGCCGTCCAACTGCGCAAGCGAAACCTTGGCATCGGCCAAAGCGCGCTCGACCACGCGGTCGAGCAGCACGACATGCGCCCGCGCGGCAATCTCCGGCACCACGCCGCCATACGGCGTGTGCTCTGCAACTTGGCTGGCCACCACGTTCGACAAGATCTCTCCGGGCCCCGGAGCGCACCCGCGCACTACCGCTGCCGCCGTTTCGTCGCAGCTGGTTTCGATCCCCAGAACGGTCAACACCTTGAACACCGGCACTCCGGTCCTTTTCGGCCAAATCTCTCGGGGCGAATATGGCGCGTCACGGCGAAGACCGATAGCTTGCGCGCCAACGGCCTTCCCCTAACACCAGGTATGATCGGCGTGCAAACGCGCTTGCGCATCGGAACCCGCGGCTCGGCTTTAGCCTTTACGCAAACGCGTCTGTTCATCGCAGCACTCGCGAAGGCGCACCGCTGGAGCACGGACGAGGCCTCCGCGCGCACCGAAATCGTCGCGATCAAAACCACCGGAGACCGGATCCAGGACCGCTCGCTCGCCGACATCGGCGGCAAGGGGCTTTTCGCCAAGGAAATCGAAGACGCGCTGCTCGCCGGCACGATCGACTGCGCCGTTCATTCGCTGAAGGACATGCCGACCGTTCTGCCGCCGGGATTGGTCATCGATTGCAACCTCCCGCGCGAAGACCCGCGCGACGCCTTCGTCAGCAAGACGGCGGCCACGCTCGACGACTTGCCGCCGGGCGCCATCGTCGGAACGAGTTCGGTTCGCCGCCGGGCAATCCTGCTGAACCGGCGTCCCGATCTCAACCTCATCGAATTTCGCGGCAATGTCGGTACGCGCCTCGACAAACTGGCGCGCGGCGAAGCGACGGCGACCATCCTAGCCCTCGCCGGTCTCAAACGCCTCGGCGGCGAGGCGCACGCGCGCCACATTTTCTCGCGGCAAGAAATGCTCCCGTCCGTCGCTCAAGGCACGATTGCCATCGAAGCGCGCGAATCCGACGCGCGAATGCGCGAATTCATCCGGCCGGTCGATCACCGCGACACGGCACTCGCGGTCACGCTGGAGCGCGCCTTTCTCGCCGTGCTCGACGGCTCCTGCAAGACACCGATCTCCGGCCTCGCCGAACGGGGCACCGCAACTACATTCGAGTTCACGGGTTGCGTTCTCACCCCCGACGGTCGAACGCGGCACGACGTTTCGAGAACCGCGCCACTCACGTCATTCGACGAAGCGCGCGAGCTCGGCGCCGACGCCGGCCGAGAATTGCTGTCGCGTGCGGGCCGCCGCTTTTTCGAAGTTTGATCGATGCGTGTGCTGATCACCCGCCCGCGCCCCGATGCCGATGAACTTGCGGCACTGCTTCACGCTCGCGGCCACACGACGTTCATCGAGCCCTTGATCGACATCGTCATGCGCGACGGCCCGCCGCTCGATCTCAGCGGAGTCCAGGCCCTAGTGTTCACGAGCGCCAACGGCGCGCGCGCCGCCGCCATGCGCACGACGGAACGCGCGCTGCCGGTCTTCGCCGTGGGGCCCGCAACGGCGGCAACGGCACGCGCGTTGAACTTCGTTGACTTGACCGAAAGCCCCGGCGAAGGTGTTGAAGGTCTGGCGCAACATGTCCGCGCCGGCCTGACGCCAGCCAAGGGTGCGCTGCTCCACCCGACCGGCGCCGTCACCGCGGGCGACCTGCAAGCGAGCCTTGAGCCCCACGGTTTCATCGTTTTCAGGCAAGTGATTTACGAGGCCCGCGCCACTGACGCGCTGTCCGGCGCTTTGATCGCCGAACTCGGCGCCGGCTCGATCGCGGCGGCGATGTTCTTTTCGCCCCGGACTGCAGCACTCTTTGCAACCTTAACGGCCGCCGCAGGGCTTGCGCCCGCATGCCGCGGCGTCGTTGCAATGGCGCTGAGCGAAGCTGTCGCCAACGCCTTGGCCCCGCTTACTTTTCGGCATCTATCGGTCGCCGCCAGGCCGCTGACCGACGCGATGCTGGACCTCGTTCCGGCACCCTGAATGTCGGGCATGTCGCCTTGTGGTAGGTGACATCGACCAGTAGCTTCCCGCACCCGCCAAACGGCGCAGGGGCGAGTCAGAAAGCATGAACGATCTCACCACGGCAACGTCGTCGGGAACCGGCGGCTCGAAAGCGGCCCCGGAACGCCGTGTGCGCCACGGCTTGATCGAAGATTGGCGCGACGCGCTGGGCATCCTGATTTTGCTGCTCGTCGCCGCGCTCTCCGGCGCGCTGATCGCCCGCTATTGGCCGGGAGGCGACGACGACGCGACGCGCCAAGCCGGCGATTTGAGCGAGCGCATGACCTCCATCGAAGAGCGACAATCGGCGGGCCGGACCACGCCCGAGATTTTGGCTCTCAAGGCCCGCGTCGCCCAACTCGAGATGCGCCAGGGTAAAGCGGAACTTGCCCCATCGACGGACGGCGGCGCCGAAAGCCCCGATTTCGCCGCGCGCTTAACGGCGCTTGAAGGCAGAACCGCGACCACGCCTGAGGACATCAAGGCCGCCGGCGACGAAATCGCCGCCTTGGACAAGCGAGTGACGCGCGTCGAAAATTCGGACTTGCTGACGCTCGCCCATCGCGCTGCGCTGGCCACCGCCGTCGCCAACCTGACGCGCGCCTCGCAAGGTTCCTCGCCCTTCAAGGTCGAATACGACGCCGTCGCCGCCATGTATCCCGGCGACACGACCTTGACCGGTATCGCACCGATTGCAGCCCGAGGGATTCCGACCGCGGGCACCTTGATCGCGACCTTCGGCAATGCCGCCGACGACGCGATGGACGCCGAAAGAATTGCCAATGCCAAGGATTGGTCGGAAAAACTATGGGCGAATTTCGCATCGCTGATCAGCTCGCGCGCGATCGGCGAAGTAGCGGGCAATTCGACCGAAAGCAGACTCGCGCGCGCGCAACTCAGGATGAAGTCCGGCGGCGATCTCAGGGCGGCCGTCGTCGAACTGTCGGCGATCAAGGGCGCGGCGCGCGGACCACTGACGCTTTGGCTGACCGATGCCGCCGCACGCGTAAAATTGGAGGCGACGCTCGGCGCCCTCAATACGCGCGCCGCGGCGGCCCTCGCCGGACCGATGTCGACCGACGACCCGTCGAACCCCGTTCCGCAACTGCCCGCGCCATGAGGGCTCGACCGCAATGATCCGTGCTCTGTGGCTGTTCTTTCTGATTGCACTCGTATCTCTCGGCGCGGTTTTGATCGCCGACATGGACGGCACGGTGACGATCGCACTGCCCGATCGCGAAGTGCGATTAAGCTTGGCGGTGGCCGCGGTCATCGTCGTCGTGCTCGCCATCGCCACCATCACGGCCTATCGCATTATTTCGACTTTCGTCGACGCACCCGGCGAATTCTTCCGCTGGCGCGCCATGGGACGCCGCCGCAAGGGCTTCGCCGCACTAACGCGCGGCCTCGTCGCGGTTGCCGCCGGCGACGATGAAGAAGCCCGCCGCCAAACGCGCAAAGCGATCTCGCTGGTGGGCGAACCGCCGCTGGCACTTCTGCTCGCCGCTCAAGCCGCCCAACTCGAGGGCAACGAAGAAGGCGCCCAGCGCTACTACACCCAGATGCTGCAATCGAAAGAGACGGAGTTTCTGGGCTTGCGCGGCCTCTACATGGCGGCAGCAAGGCGCGGCGATACCGACCAAGCGATTTCCATCGCCGAACGCGCCCGCGTGCTGCGCCCGAAAACGCGCTGGGCCTTAAACGCGCTGTTCGACCTGCAAGTCTCCAAGCGCGCCTGGACCCAGGCCGCCGATGCGCTCGACGCCCAAGCCAAGGCAAAACTCATCGACGCCTCGATCGCAAGGCGGCGCCGCGCGGTGTTGGCAACCGCGGCAGCCCAGGACGCCGAGGACACGGGCGACGCCCAGGCAGCCTTCAACCGCGCGCAAGATGCGTTGACCCAAGCGCCCGGCTTTGCGCCCGCCGCCCTGATCGCCGCCAAGCATTCGGCGGCCCAAGGCCGTCAATGGAAAGCGGCAAGCCTGGTCGAAACCGCATGGGCGCAGGAACCCCACCCCGACCTCGCGCGCGCTTATGCCAATCTGAAACCCGAGGAAGCGCCCTCTGCGCGCGCCAAACGTTTGGCCGCATTGGCGGGCATGAACCCCGAGCACCCCGAAAGCCAAATCTTGAGCGCCGCCGTCTCGATCTCGGCCGGTCGCTTGGAGGAAGCACGCGAAACACTGCGCCCGATCGCCGAACGTTTTCCCGTCGCGCGCGTCTGCCTACTGATGGCCGACATCGAGCGCGGCTTCGGCGGCGACAGCCTGATCGCGCGCGAATGGTCGATGCGCGCCATGCGCGCTCCGCGCGATGCGCAATGGCTTTGTTCGGCCTGCGCCCGAAGGCACAACGAATGGCAGGCAACGTGCAACGCCTGCGGCGGCTTCGACACGCTGGGCTGGCAAAGCGGCCAGTCGCGCAAAAGTTTGGGCGGCGGCGTCGAAACCATGTCGCCCTTGGACGCGGCGAAAGCCTATGCCGAAGCGACCGAAAGCGGCACCGCGCTCTATCGCGACACGGTCAAGCAAGACGATGTCCGCCCGCCCGTTCACGCGCCGTCGACGGATAACATGCGCGACGTCTCGCCTTCGGCCGATTCGCAGAATTTCTATGGTCCGCCGCGCGCGCCCGACGATCCGGGCCCCGACGGCGACGATTTCGCACTAAGCGGCGACGACAGAGCTCGCAAAAGGAGCAGCACATGGTAGCGTTATTGCGTTGGCTTTTGATCCTGGTCGTGATGCTTGCCGTTATCGTCGTGGGCGCGATCGCCGCGTTCTCCGATCCCGACATGGCCGACGCCGAACTGGTGGCGAAATACGCACAAGCCCCGTCGCAATTCATCTCCCTGCCCTCCGGCGCGCGCGTTCATTATCGCGACCAGGGCCAACGCAACGGCCCGCCGCTCGTTCTGCTGCACGGCTCGAACGCCTCACTGCACACCTGGGAACCGTGGGTCGCCCAAATCGGCGATCAGTTCCGCATGATCAGTCTCGACCTGCCCTCGCACGGCCTGACCGGCGCCGTGCCCGGCGACGACTACAGCCAGGAAGCGATGGCAAAATTCGTCGACGAGTTCGCCACCGCGCTGGGCGTCGAGCGCTTCGCGTTGGCGGGCAACTCGATGGGCGGCGGCGTCTCCGCCCGCTTTGCGCTGATGCATCCTGAGCGCTTGACCCATCTGATCCTGGTCGATGCCGGCGGCATGCCGACAAAGACGCCGAACGATCCGGGTCTGGGCTTTCGCTTGGCGCGCGTGCCCGTCGTCCAGAACGTAATGCTCTACCTGACGCCGCGTTATCTCTTCGACGAAGGTCTGAAGAAAGCGATCGTCGACGACGCATTGGTGACGCCTGAGATGATCGACCGCCATTGGGAGCTAAACCGCCGTGCCGGAAACAGGGCCGCGACGTTGAAGCGATTCCAAACGGGGTGGGACACCTACATTCAGGACAACGCGTCCAAGATCGCGACGCCGACGCTCATTCTGTGGGGCGCCGCCGACACGCTGACCCCGCGCGACATGGGCGAGGCTTACAACGCCGTGATCAAGGGCTCAAAGCTGATCGTCTACAACAATGTCGGCCATGTACCGATGGAAGAGGTCTCGGAACAAAGCGCCCGCGCGGTGCGCGGGTTTCTATCGCCCGCCCCCGACGCCCCTCCGCCTGCGACCAATCCGTGAGCGTCCGCCGCAGTTGCGTCCGTGGGGCCAAATCCGTATGTTCTGCCACTCTGGAAAAGGGCCGCCTTAGCTCAGCCGGTAGAGCATCGCATTCGTAATGCGGGGGTCAGGTGTTCGAGTCACCTAGGCGGCACCAGCCTTCGCTCGCGGGACACGCGAGAGAAGGCTGCCGCGCCGGCTTGTCCGCCGAAGCCTTGGCGAAGGCGAAAGCCCGTGATGTGCGAAGACGGGCCCGGCACCCGCGAGCTTCGGCTCGGCAAGCCGCTCCTTGTCACCGTCCTGAACACGTCCTTCCAGATAGAGCGAAGCCGATTTCGGGTCCTGGAGCGTCGGCGCTTGCTCTTCGAGCGCATCAAAGCCCAGGATGCTCGCGCCTTCGAGAAACGTTCGCTCACATCGCCGCAAGACTAGACAAAATGAATAAGAAGGTTTTGGTACGCCAGGCCCTCGGCATCGACATTGGCGGCGTGCTCATTCGGCCGGCGAGAGAAAGCGGCGACACTTCGTTCTTTTCGTCGGCCTACCTTGAGACCCCGATGGTCGATGGCGCGTTCGACGCCGTGCGGCGGCTAAACCGAGAAGTGTTTCCCGACGCGGTCTATCTGGTGTCGAAGGCAAAATCCGGCACCGCTCGGAAAACGCGCGAGTGGCTCGCTCACAACAACTTTCATGCGATCGCCGGCGTCCCGCTTGAGCGCGTCTACTTCTGCGAGCGCCGCGAAGACAAGGCGCCGATCGCCCGCCGGCTAGGATTGAGCGCCTTCATCGACGACCGCCTCGACGTGTTGGAGCACCTTGAGAGCGTCGCAATACGCGTTCTCTTCGCGGCAGGGGCCGAATGGGAACCTCATGCGCCGGTTCCCGTGGGCATGCGGCTGGCGATCGGATGGAGCGAAACCCTGACCGTCTTGGACGAAGAACTCCGCCGACGCTGATCGTAGCAATTCCGTGATGCCGTATTTTTCTCCACCAACAAGGCCGCCTGCCACGTGAGAAAGTTCATCTCAATTGGCTCAGTCGTCCTCCGCGTCGTCCGTCTCTCGCACCGCACCCGTCCAACCCTTGATCCGCACCACATGCGCGCCCATCGCCGCCGCCGCGAGCGCAAACCCCGCCGCGTCGAACCACGGATCGGCATAGAACAGCGCCAACCCCGCAGCAGCAGCCACCACGCGCTCGCTCAAATTCGCCTCTCGTAGAATCCAGCCGCCGAACGCCGCCGCCATGGCCGCGACCGCCGCGCACGCGGTCAGCGTAGTCCAGATAATGTTCCCGGCATCGCCTTGGAACAACAACCCCATCCCGTCGGGCGACAGGCAAAACATGAACGGCACCAGGAAGGCCGGCATGCAGTATTTCCACGACTGCATCATGGTGGCGAACGGCTCGCCGCGCGTGATGGCGGCCGCCGCGAACGGCGCCAGCGCGGTCGGCGGCGAAACGTCGGCAAGCACCGCGTAGTAGAACAAGAACATATGCGCCGCCGCTTCCGGCACGCCGACATCGCGCAGCGCCGGCACCAGCATGACGGCGGCGATGATGTAGGACGCCGTCACCGGAACCGCCGTCCCGAGCAACCACATCGCCAAGGCGGCGAACGTAATCGTCAAAAACAGATTGCCGCCGCCGAATTCGACGATCAGGCCGGAGATATTCAATCCCAATCCGGTCAGCGTGATCACAGAGACGATGATGCCCGCGCACGCGCAGGTCGCGGCCACGCCCACGACATTGCGCGCGCCGTCGATCAGCGCCTCGACCATGCGCGAGGCCGCCCCGTTGGTGGCGCGCCCCTCGCGCCGCGCGCCCACCCACATCGCCCCGCCATAGACGACCGCAACACACAGGCCCAAAAACACCGCCGCCGACAAGCGCTCGTCCAAAATCACCGCGACGATCGCGACCGCCACACCGCACGCCACGCCCGGCGCCAGCAACAGCCGCGCGCGCGCGTCGATCATGCTCAGCGCCGCTGCCAAGGCGATCGACCAGAACACCGCCATGAATGCGCTCATGCCGGTGGCGAGCAGCACCGCGATCGCGCCCAGCGAAATGAAATGATAGCCCTGGGCCTTCGTCAGCGCCCACACGGACGCGTCGCTCGTCTTCACCGGCGTGACGCCGAGCCGCCGCGCATCGGCCTCCACCATCAGCCAGCACGAAAGGTAATAGAGCAGCGTCGGAATCGCCGCCATGACGAGAACGTCGAGATACGACACTTGCAGATATTCGGCGATGATGAAGGCGGCCGCCCCCAACGTCGGCGGCGACAACAACGCCCCGATCCCCGCCGCCGACAACAAGCCGCCCGCGACATTGGCGCTGTAGCCGGAACGTTTCAGCATCGGCCACGACAACGTCGCCAAGGTGACGGTCGTCGCAACCCCGCTGCCCGAAACGGTGCCCAGCAGAAACCCCGACGCCACTGTCGCGCGCCCCGGCGCCGACGCGCTCGGCTTGCGGCCGAACAAAGCAAATGCCCATTCGATGAAAAACGTCCCCGCGCCGCTCTTCTCCAACACCGCGCCGTAGATCGTGAACAGCACGATGAACGTCGCCGCCACATCGAGCGGCGTCGAAAAGATGCCCTCAAGCGTCAGATAATTCTGCCCGACGATGCGCCCAATCGAGTAGCCGCGATGATCGAGCGGCTCTGGCATGAGGGGCCCCGCCAAGGCGTAACCCAGAAAGATCAAGGTCACGAACGGCAACACCCACCCCGTCGTGCGCCGCGTCGCCTCCAAAATGCACAAGATCAAGCCCGCGCCCAGCCACACCTCGAGTTCGAGCGGTCGCGTTGCGCGCGTCTTCACGTCTTCGATATGCGTCGCGAGATAGGCCAGCGCCGCCGCCCCGATCAGCGCCAACAGCCAATCCACGATCCAAACCCGGTCGCGATGTTTCGACTTCGCCCACGTGGGGTAAAGAACAAACGCCAGCGTCAGAACGAGCCCCAGAAACGCCGCGCGATAGACCACGGTGCCGATCGAATACTGCGTCCAATAGAGGGCCAGCGCGGCCAGCACGAACGCCAGCGCGCCCGCGATCCACACCATCGCGCCGCTCAGTTTGCGCGTCGCATGCTCGTCGCTGATCGGGATCTGCGGAGGGCCGGCGCTCACTTGATCGCGCCGCGCGCCTTATAGAATGCGGTCGCCGCCGGGTGAAAAGCGATGGCGGTCGCAGCCGACGCGTTGACCAGCGTCAAATTCTTCGCGTCGGGATGAATCTTCTGCGCCTCGGCCAGATTGTCGAAAATTCCCTTGAGGATTTTCTCGACAGTCGCGGCCTTCATATCGGCGCTGACGAACATGATGTTCGAAACACCGAGCCCCGGAATGTCCGATGGCACGCCCGCATAGACCGTCTTCGGCATCGTGAAGCCACGATAGAGATTGGGATAGGTCTTGTTGAGCTTGGCCAGCAAATCGCCGGCCGGAACGAACACGACCTTCGTGTTGCCCGTCGTCACAAGGTCCGTGACCGCCGAAGTCGGCAAGCCGCCGATCCAGAACATCGCGTCGATCTTGCCGTCCTTCAGCGCCGCCGCCGATTCCGCCACGCTCAGATTGTCGCGCGTCACGTCCTTCATCGGCCTGAGGCCGCCCGCCTCCAAAATGCGATCCGCGATCGCCTCGGTGCTCGATCCGGCGGATCCCACCGAAATGCGCTTGCCCTTCATCTGCGCCACGGTCGCGATCTTCGCGTCGGCGCGCGCCACGACATGAACGAAGCTGTCGTAGAGCACGGCGATCGCCTGAATCTTCTGCGCCCCGGTGTCTTTGTAGGCGCCCACGCCCTTCACCGCGTCGACCGCCGAATCGATCGTCGAGAAGCCGATATCGGCGTCGCCTGCCCCGACCAGCTTCACATTGTCGACCGACCCGCCCGTCACCTCCGCCGTCACCTGCATGCCCGCGACGCGGGTCGACAACAGCCGCGCGATCCCCCCGCCATAGGGGTAGTAGACACCGCCCGTGCCGCCGGTCGCGATCGAGAGCCGCAACTTCTCCGCCGCCATGCTTTGCCCCACAGCCAAAACCGTAACAAGCGCGGCGGCGCCTAAAATTTTCCAGGTCATGCCAAAGGTCCGGTTCGGGGGTCAAACGCGGGCCGGACATTGCCAAGCCTTTGCGACCGGAGCAAATCTTCATTATGACGCCTGTCGAATGATCAAAATCACCGACACGATCTCGATCCACCCCGATGAGCTGCACGAAACCTTTGTCCGTTCGTCCGGCCCTGGCGGGCAAAACGTCAACAAACTCTCGACGGCCGTGGAGCTGCGCTTCGACGTTAGGGGCTCGCGCAACCTGCCCGACGACGTCGCCATCCGCCTGCAAAAACTCGCCGGCCGTCGCCTGACTAAGGACGGCATCCTGGTGATCGAGGCCCAAAGCCACCGCACTCAAGACCGCAACCGCGCCGACGCCCTCGCCCGGCTCGTGGCCCTCATCCGCGAAGCCTCGATCGCCCCCAAACCACGCAAGAAAACCAAACCCTCCCACGCCGCCCGGGCCGAGCGCGTCGAACACAAAGTCCACCGCGGCAAAGTCAAAAAACAACGCAGCGGCAAACCCGACCTCGATTAGCCGCACGTCACGCGCTAGGGTGCCGCCAACGACACCGGAGCCCCCGCCATGACAACCTCCACCGACTTTCTGGTCAGCCGCAAAAGCCTGCACGAAACGAAATTCGTCGAAACGCCGCTGACGCTCAAACCCGGCCAAGCCCTGATCAAGGTCGACCGCTTCGCCTTCACCGCCAACAACGTCACCTACGGCGCCTTCGGCGACGCGATGATGTACTGGAATTTCTTCCCCGCGCCCGACGGCTGGGGCCGCGTGCCGGTATGGGGCTTCGGCGACGTGATCGAGTCGCAGGCCGACGGCATCAAAGCCGGCGAACGCCTCTACGGCTATTTCCCGATGTCGACCCATCTTGTCGTGGAGCCCGCCCGCGTCGCCCCGCACGGCTTCTTCGACGGCGCGGCGCACCGCCAGAAAATGGC
>JANOFM010000035.1:0-8548 GCA_031413635.1 Alphaproteobacteria bacterium
ACGCCTTAACCCAATGGCACTTCTTTGCACTTCCGCTGCCGCAGCTGGAGAAACGTCATGAGAATCCACTTAGTGATTTTGGCCGGCGCCCTAGCGGCACTCGCCGCAGCGGCGGTTGCCGCAACCCCCATCAATACCGGAAGCGATCTGGTCACTGTCTGCGAGCCCTACTCGCTGTCGGATCAACGTGCGGCGGCGAGAGAAGTTCTACCGAATAAGTGTCAGCAGTTTCTGTCGAATTTCTTGACTGCTTACATCGAGGCCGAGAAGATCAAGCTCGACGCCGTCGCGCGCGGCTTGCCGGGCGGACAGCGGTCGCCATGCGTGCGCCTACCGGACCGGCTTTCTTTCCGCGACTTGGCCAAACGCGTCGTCGCGATGGCTTGGCACGATCCCGACCTGCTCAACGGATCCGCGGCGATGGTGGTCATGCGAACGCTGGAACACGATTTTCCGTGTCCGAAGGATGAAAAGCCGCCCGGCTAAACGCGTCGCTCGATACGGCAATTCAGTGGTCGGCACGGCGACGACCTTTGTTGCAGCCAGGTACACCGCGAACCGGGCATGATCCGGCGTGGGACTGACGCCTCAACGATTCAAGGCCGCGCGATCACCAACACCCCATTGCTTACGCGGTCGCTCGGATGGATGACCACGTCGTCTCCGGAACTCAGTCCGTTGACGATCTCGGCGCCTGCATCGTTCATGCGGCCAACCTCGACGTACCGAATCACGGCGCGCCCGTCGCTTACGCGGAATACGGCCCACTTCGAACCATCGCGAAATAGTGCGCCGACGGGTACCTGCACCGCGTTGGTCGCGTGCCACAGCACGATCGCCGCGTCCACTTGATAGGCGTGTCCGAGGCGTGCCCACCGCTCCGGCGGATCGGTGACGTCGACCAACACCTTCACGCGCTGTTCCTCGATGCCGAGCGAGGAGATTTTCAGCGTGCCGGACGGTTCGATGCGGCGGACACGACCGTTCAGGTAGCCGTCGCCACCCCAACGTTTGATTTGGACGGCGTCGCCCGCGCTTACCTTCACGGCATCAGTCGAGAGCAGATCGACGACGATTTCGAGGTTTCGCGGATCGCCGACTTCGACGAGCGGTTGACCGGCTTGGACGATCGCTTCGTTCTCGTGAATGAGACGCAGCACCTTTCCGCTGACGGCGGAACGGACGTCGTAGTACCGCTTGGCGGCAGGTTGGCGCGAGAATTCCGAGGGGGCCATCAGCGCCGTCTCCGCCGTCTTCACGTCGAACGCGCGTTGGCGGAGCGCCGCTTGCGCGGTGGCCACGTCTGCTTCGGCGGTCTGTAGCTGCGTTTCCGCGCGATCGAGACGCGCTTGGGCAACGTGCCCCTTGGAAAACAATTGACGCGTGCGGGTGAGTTCCTGGCGGGCCTCGGTGGCGCGCGCTGCGTTTGCGGTGATGGCGGCTGCCGCCAAGTCGCGTGCCGCGCGCGCGGCCGAAACGGTGAACTCGAGTTCCCGGCGCGTTCGAGCATCCCAAAGAACCGGATCGGCGGGTAGCATCTGCGCGATGACGGTCTTGCCGGCCGCGATGTCGTCGCCAACATGGGTCTCGATCCTGAGTACGCGGCCGGCGATCGGCGCCGAGATCACGTAGACTTCTTTCACCCGTGTGACACCATCGTCTTCGACCGCGACGAACATCTCGCCCTTCGTCGCCTTGACGATGTCAACGGGCACTGGGCGCGGCCAGTAAGCGTAGGTCACGCCAGCCAGCAGCAGTGCGCCGATAGCGCCAGGCCAAATCAAACGGTTCCAAGCGATCATGTCATTCTCGCGCTTTCAGGACACGGACCAAATCCAAGCGGTGAACCCTCCAAGCGACCATGATGCAACTCAACGCCGTAGCGACGACGATGGCGATGGACGCGTTGGCATAGGTTTTTGGCAACAGGCCGAAGGGCATGCGATAGAGATCGGTCGTGAACATGGTGATGATCGTCCAGGAGAGCCCGTAGCCGATCAAACACCCGAGCGGGATTGCCGCCGCCGTCAGCAAGGCGATCTCGCCGATCAGGATCGCCGCCACTTCGCGCTTGTGGTGCCCCAAAACTCGCAGTGTGGCCAACTCGTTCGCGCGTTCGGAGAACGAGATGCGCCCGCTGTTGTAGGTAACGCCGACCGCGATGATCGAGGCGAACAGAACATAGATCGTGAGCGTCGTGCCGAGGTGTTCGTCGATCAATTGGCGAAACGTCTTGACCGTCTGCTTGTTCGCTATCGTTCCGAGCACGCCGGGCGCGTCTTTCACGGCGCGGAACAGCGAGGCTTCGGCGGCGGTATCGGTCTTGAGCAAGGCGCTATCGGCAACGGCGGGCGTTTGCATCAAGCGATTGAGCGCTGTGCGTTCCATATAGGCAGCCGAGCTGATGAACTCGGATGCGATCCGCACGACAGGCGAGACGACTTCCAGGTGACGTTCTTCAAGAAACTCGACCTGTATCCGGTCGCCTTCTTTCACCGAGAGCTGGCGGGCCAAATAGTCGCTCAGCACCAAACCCTCGGGCGGCAGGCCCAAAGCGCGGTCGCCTTCGCTGACCTGTTGGGTCAATGTTCCGTCGCCGTCGGTGCCGATGATCAAGGTTCGCTGCGACAGATGCCCGTTGCGCAAGCGTACGATCGCCACCCGCCGCAGCTCCGCCCGCAGCACGCCGGGCAGGCGCGAGAGATCGTGCCTGACGTCGTCGCTACGCAATTCGGTGAACTGGATGGTTGCATCCTGTTTCTGCGTACGGAAAAAGAACGAGTCGATCATGACATCGATCGAATCGAAGAACTGGAGCGTGGATATCAATAGGCCGATGGCAAGCGCTACGCCCGTCACCGTGGCGAGCGATCGCGCGGGCCAACGCGCGATATGGCGCACGATCATGAAGCCGACGGCACTCAGTCCCGCGCCGAGCCCAAAGCGCTCCAGCAACGTCTCGCGATAGACCGTAGGCGCGGGCGGCGACATCGCCACCGCGGGCGCAAGACGCATGGCGGCCGTAGTCGCCGCCAACGTGCCCGAAATCGCAGTCGCTGAGCCCAGAAACGCCGCCAGCAGAAAAACGTCGGGTGAGGCCGAATAGCTCAGCACCGGAAAGCGAAAATACTCGGAATACATCGTCGTGATCGCGCGGCCGAACCACGCACCCAAGCCCCAGCCGAGCGCCACGCCGATCGCCAGCACGACCAGAGAAAACTTGATGTAATGCCAGCCGACCTCGCGGTCCGTATAGCCGAACGCCTTGAGCAGGCCGATCTGCTCGCGCTCGGTCTGAATGAGACGCGAAATCACGATATGCAGCAGAAAGGCGGATACGAGAAAGAAGATCGGCGGAATGACGCTGGCCATGGTCGAGAGCTGGTTGAGTTCGCTGTCGATGAAGGCATGCGAGATGTGATCGCTGCGCCCGTACGCGCCGCTGCCGCCGAAAGGCGCAAGAACCCTATCGACGCGCGCAACCACATCGGGTTCCGACGCGCCGCGCAACGTCTGGATCGTCACGCCGTTGAAGGCGCGCTTGAAATCGTAAGCGGCGGCGAGCGCCTCGCGCGTCATCCATCCGACGCCGAAACGGCGATTGTCGGGCACGAGTTCTCCGGGCCCGATCACGTAGATGAATTCGGGCGACAACGCGATGCCGACGACCGTGAGCTTGCGCCGCTTTCCGTTGAGAATGGCGGTGATCGAAGCGCCGGGCTTTATGCCGTGAGCCTCGGCGAACCCTTCGTGCAAGACCAGTTCGTCCGGGCGGTCTGGCGACGGCATTCGGCCCGAACGCAAGAAGAGGGCGTTCAACACCGGCTCGCCCGAGGCCGGAAGCGACGTGAAGAGACCGCGCACCGGTTCGATCGTATCCGGCATATCGATCGTGATGAACTGTTGGATCCGCGTCTCGACGCGCGCGACTCCGCGTAGGGCGCGCAATCGTTCGGCGACGGGTTCGGGCGCGCGTTTGAGCTGCGCAAACACATTCGCGAAGCGGTAGCGTTCGTAGTAGATGTCACGTGCATCCGTCAGCGAGCGCATTGCGGTTAATGCCAACACGAATGTCGCGACGGCTGCAGCGACCACCGAGGCGATCGCCAAGACTTGGCCTCGCATGCGCCAGACGTCGCGCAATAGTTTGCGATTGAGCGAACTCAACATGCCTCACCAACTCAATTGCGCAGGGTCGGCGCGCTTTGCGTTGGTTTCGATCGTCGCCACGCGGCCGTTCGCGAAGTGAATGACCCGGTCGCCCATGGCGCCGATGGCGACGTTGTGCGTGATCAGAACGGTTGTCGTGCCGATCCGTGCGTTGACGTCGGCCAGCGCCTGCAAGACGCGGATGCCGGTTGCGCTGTCAAGCGCGCCGGTGGGCTCGTCGCACAGCAAGATTTCCGGACGCTTGGCCACGGCACGCGCGACGGCCACGCGCTGCTGCTCGCCGCCCGACAATTGGGCTGGAAAGTGGTCGGCGCGCTCCTTCAGTCCGACGAGATCGAGCGCCTCGTCGGCCGGCATCGGCTGGGCGACAAGATCGGTGACAAGCGTGACGTTCTCGCGCGCGGTCAGGCTCGGGATCAGATTGTAGAACTGAAAGATGAAGCCGACGCGGCGACGGCGAAATTCGGTGAGCTTGCGATCGTTGGCGGCGGTCAGATCGGTGTCGCCGAACATCAAACGGCCGCCGGTCGCGCGATCGAGTCCGCCCAGGATATTGAGGAGCGTCGACTTGCCGCTGCCCGAGGGGCCGAGCAGGACCACGATTTCGCCCCTATAGACATCGAGGTCAGCGCCGCGCAGCGCGTGAACAAGCGTCTCGCCCATTTGATAGGTCTTGGTGAGGCCGATGGCGCGGAAGGCCGTCGCTCGCACCGCCGTTTCGCTCGACAAAGCTGGTTCGCTCAACATCGGCGTCCATTTCTGATATGAATCAATTGAACCGCATGCGCCTTCGGGCAAGAATGACCCAGATCAAGAGGGTGCTTGCCGCGGATGACAATGAGTCTGAAATTCCTGGGCGCGGCGGGCACGGTCACGGGCTCCAAATATTTGGTACGCGCGGGCGGTAGCCAGGTGTTGGTGGACTGCGGCTTGTTTCAGGGCTTCAAACCGCTGCGGCTGCGCAATTGGGCCGAGCCGGCGTTCGAACCGGCGGAAATTGCCGCTGTCTTGCTGACGCACGCCCATATCGACCATTCGGGTTATTTGCCTCTTCTGGTCAAGAAGGGCTTTCGCGGCCGCATCTACAGCAGCGAAGCGACAATGGATCTGTGCCGCATTCTGCTGCCGGACAGCGCGCGGCTCGCCGAAGAGGATTCCGATCGCGCCAACCGGCGCGGCTATTCGAAGCACAAGCCCGCGTTGCCGCTCTACACTGAGCGCGATGCGGATGCCGCGCTTCGCCGTTTCGCGACCGTTCCATTCGGCCACGACTTCGAACTTGCGCCGCAGCTGAAGGCGCGGCTGGGACGGGCCGGGCATATTCTCGGCGCGTCAACGGCTCGCCTGTCCGACGGTCGGTCGTCGCTCGTCTTCAGCGGCGATCTCGGCCGTGCACACGACAGCATCATGCATGCGCCCGAAACGGTCGCGCGCGCGGACTTCTTGGTCGTTGAGTCGACGTATGGCGATCGCCGCCACCAAGAGAACGATTCCGACAGCCAGTTGGCCGGGATTATTTCACGTACGATCGTGCGCGGCGGCACCGTCGTGATACCGGCCTTCGCGGTCGGTCGCACGCAGGCGCTGTTGCTTTCGATTTCGCGGCTCAAAGCGAAGGGAAAAATTCCGGCCGATCTGCCCGTCTATCTCAACAGTCCGATGGCGGAGGATACCACGGCCATCTACCACCGTTACCGCCCGGAACACCGCTTGAGCGCGAAGGAATGCGAGGCGATGTGCCATGCGGCGAATATCGTCAACTCGGTCGAGGAATCGAAGAAGCTCAACCTTTCTCACGATCCGAAAGTTTTGATCGCGGGCAGCGGCATGGCGACGGGCGGGCGCGTCGTGCATCATATCGCGGCTTTCGGCCCGCGGCCCGAAAATACGATCGTCTTTGCCGGGTTCCAGGCCGGCGGAACGCGCGGCGCCGCGATGCTGGCCGGCGCGCGAGAGGTGAAAATCCACGGCGAATACGTGCCGATCCGTGCCGAGGTCGTGGCACTGGGTAATCTATCCGCGCATGCTGATGCGGACGAGATCATGGTTTGGCTCAAGGGGTTCGAAAAGCCGCCGCGTCGCACTTTCGTGACGCACGGCGAGCCGATGGCGGCCGATGCCCTGCGTCTTCGCATCCAAGACGAGTTGGGCTGGAACGCACACGTGCCCGAACATTTGGAAACCGTCGAGCTGACGCGAAAGTCCGGCGAGGCATAAACCGCGGTGATCGCATGGCTTCGCAGTTGCCCGTTGTGGAATGGCTAAGGCGCGGTGGTCCGTGGGGGCAGGCACCGGAGATTGTCGAGACGCACGCCGCGATGGTCTTTCTCGCAGGCGATCGGGCGTACAAGTTGAAGAAAGAGGTCAATCTCGGATATCTGGATTTCTCGACATCGGAGCGGCGGCGCGCGGCGTTGGGGCGTGAACTGACGCTCAACCGGCGCACCGCGCCGTCGATGTATCTGCGCATTGTCCCGATCACCCGTAATCGCAGCAGCGAGTTTGCGCTTGAGGGCGACGGTGAAGTTGACGATTGGCTTCTTGAGATGCGCCGCTTCCCCAATGAGGCGTTGATGAGCCGATTGGCGGACCGTGGCGCATTGGATGACGCATTGGTCGAGCGCCTGGCGGCGCACATCGCCCGATTTCATGATCGGGAGCAGGTCGTAGGCGGATACGATTGGCCGGTTGCCGTGCGACGCATCGCCAAGGAAAACGACGGTGATTTGAGGCTGCAAGCGACGACGTTCCCGGCCGAGGACGTGGCCGCCGTAGGTGCCGCGCGCGATTCGGTCGCGCGCGCCGTCGCGCCGGCGCTTGGGCGCCAATCCTCCGATGTGAGGCATTGTCACGGCGATTTGCATCTGGGCAACGCCTTTCTCGATCACGGGCAACCGACATTGTTCGATTGCATCGAGTTCGACGAGTTCTACGCCACAATGCCGCCGCTCTACGACTTGGCGTTCTTGCTGATGGACTTGCTTGCGCGCGGACAAACGCGACTGGCGAACCGAGCACTCAACGCCTGGTTCATCCATCGCGACCGAGCGCATTGGCGCGACACTGTGGAGGGCATGGCAGCTCTGCCTCTTTATCTGGCGTTGCGTGCGGAAATTAGAGCCAAGACGGAAGGTCGCCGGCCCGGCGGCGGCGATGCGGCCCGTGCATATCTTGGCTTGGCGCGAAAAGTCATGGAACCCCGGCAAGCGCGTCTGATCGCCGTCGGCGGACTGTCCGGCACTGGTAAATCATCCCTAGCCAAGGACCTCGCATGGTGCGTTGGCGCCGGCGCCGGCGCAATTCACCTGCGCAGCGACGAAATTCGCAAACGCATTGCTCATGTCGCGTTGACCGAGCGTCTGCCGCTAAGTGCCTACACGCAGCAAGAGTCGGACAGGGTTTATGCCGATCTCTACGACCTCGCCGAAGTAGCGTTGAAGTCGGGGCAGGCGGTCATTCTCGACGCGGTTTTTGCGCGCGAACGCGAACGCGACCGTGTCGCGGCAATCGCGACCAGGACTGGGTTGGCGTTCGATGGCCTTTGGCTCGAAGCGCCGACTCGCGTCCTCGAACGGCGAGTGGCGGGTCGCAAGGACGATGCTTCCGATGCCGATGTGGCCGTGCTCCGGAAACAACTGACGTACGATCTTGGGTCGCTCGACTGGCAGCGGGTGGATGCAAGCCCGAGCGCCGTCGAAATTGCTCAAAAGGTGAAAGCGAGCCTCGGTCTGCAAGCGGATTGCTGCGCAAAATAATTGATCTGCCGCAATGCATGGGAAGCTTCATACGCTCAAGATATAATAATTGGCGAAAACAGAAAGGTCGATACATGAGAGCGCTCGCAGTAGCAGCCATGTTGTTTGCGCTGGCTTTGCCCGTGCACGCCGCCCCGCCCTCAGGTCATGGCCCCGGCATGGGGCAGGGGCCGATGATGGGCGGCATGTGCGCGATGGGCATGGGTCGATATACTGAAGGAGCGCTGGCGTATCTCAAGACCGAACTTAAGATCGCGCCGGCGCAAGCGGGCGCTTGGGATGCATTCGCGGCTGCCTATCGCGATGCCAAGGGACAGGGCGGCCGGATGCCGATGATGCCCGGTGGCATGATGATGGGCGACGGCAAAGGCGGGCAGCCTTTCCCCGAGCGAATGGGACAACATGCAAAGATGATGGAAGCCCATCTGGCCGAGATGAAAAAGCTGCAGGCGCCCCTGTCGCAGCTCTATGCCGCGCTCAGTGCCGATCAGAAGGTCACGGCGGACGAGATCTTTCCGATGATGTTGATGTGCCGGATGATGTGAGGCGAGGCGATGGCCGAGTCTTCGCGCCGAAATATGTGCGCTGGTGCGCGCGCATTAGCTAATAGGTGAAGTCCACCG
>JANOFM010000036.1:0-23849 GCA_031413635.1 Alphaproteobacteria bacterium
AGCCCGCGACGGCACCAACGGCTCCGCCAAAAGCAAATGGCCCGGACGCCAGGCGCCGGGCCATCAACTGTCAGTGGGTGCAGGGATAGGATTTGAACCTATGACCTTCAGGTTATGAGAGAGCCCAAGCACCCTACGACGACTTTTGACGATTTGCGATCTCGCCGCATTTCGTCGCATAACTCGCTGAATATCATAGATTATTTTTGACATGTCGTCGTCTCTCGATACTTTCTCCTACGCTGCGACTTTCTTCCAAGTGGTAGCTATGTGGTAGCTGAACCGACCTTCAGGTTTGGCCGCCGAGCGAGGACGGCGATGACGAAACTCACCAAGCGTGTCGTGGATCAAGCCGCCGCCCATTGCAAGGCAATGAGCCTTTGGGACGACGAGCTGAGAGGCTTCGGTCTTCGCATCTGGCCGACCGGACGCAAGGTCTACATCGTCAAATGCCGTATCAAGGGCCGCCAGCGGTTCATCACCATCGGGCCGCATGGTCCGGTCACCCCTGAGCAAGCCCGCGTCCGCGCCTTCGAAGTCTTGTCCGAAGCCAAGGCCGGCCGCGACCCGGCCAAGGACCACGACCGGACGCGCAGAGCGCCCACGGTGAAGGGTCTTGCCGAGCGTTTCCTCAAGGAGCATGTCGCGCTCCGCTGCAAGCCGACCACCCAAGGCGAATACAAACGGTCGGTCGAGCTGTTCATCAACCCGAAGTTTGGCACTCGCAAGGCAACAGACATTGAGCGCAAGGACGTCGCCGAACTGCACCACGCCTTTAACCACATCCCATATCAAGCCAACCGGACCCTCGGCGTGCTGTCCAAGATGTTCAACCTCGCCGAGGTTTGGGGTCTGCGCCCGGATGGAACCAACCCGTGCCGGCATGTGAAAAAATACCCCGAGCAGAAACGCGAACGCTTTCTCGGCCCCGAAGAGTTCGCAGCCCTCGGCGCCACCCTGCGCGAGGTCGAAGGGGACGGTTCGGAAACCCAATCGGCGGTCGATGCCATCCGGCTCCTCATGCTGACCGGGTGCCGGCTCGGCGAGATCATGACCTTGCAATGGGCCTACGTGGACCTCAAAGCTCGCGAGCTGCGGCTCCCGGATTCTAAGACGGGCGCCAAGGTCGTGCACTTCGGCGAGGCGGCAGCGGACGTTTTAGATCGGATCGAACGGATTGCGAACAATCCCTACGTCATCACCGGCAAGCGAGTTGGCGGCCACCTGACCGACCTGCAGCACCCTTGGCGGCGCACCCGGTCGAAGGCAGGACTGGATAACCTGCGCCTGCATGACCTCCGTCACTCCTTCGCCAGCGGGGCACTCGCGCTCGGCGAAGGTCTGCCGATGATCGGCAAGTTGCTCGGACACACCCAGGTCCAGACGACGGCCCGCTACGCGCACCTGGCCAGCGACCCGGTCAAGGCCGCAGCAAGCCGCGTGTCCGACGCAATCGGCGCTGTGATGCGCGGGGATGTGGCGTGCCTGGTGCCTCCGACCCTGCCAAGGACGCCACTCGTGCGCCCAGCCGGCCAAACAATGGCCACCCGTCATCACGAGGGGCGCCGCCGCCTCGTGAGCGACCGACTGCGTCCGCTGTGATACCGCCCTGCCCGCTTCAGTCGTGAGGCAGCCGACGCGCTGTCTTCGCCGCGCGGCGCGCTTGCAAACCCAGAGCCAGGCCGGAGACACGCAGTCAACGCCCCGGAGCGAAGCGGAGCCGAAGGGCGCGCGAGGTACGAGCGCGCGGGCTTGACGGCGCGTCTCCGCGCCTGGCACCGAAATGGCGCCATGCAGTCGACAATGGCGCCATGGAATTGGATGTGCAGACAACGGCTTAGGCGACACGTGGCGCCGATGCTTTTATCTTGCCCTCACTCCTGTTCATTCATTATGTCCCTTTAATACTTGTAAGCGTCCACTCGTTGCACGTATGTTCTGATTTGATCTTTTTGTTCCGATGCGCAATGGGCGATATCGAGAACAAAAGTCGTCAGCGCGCCGCTGATGCGGGCTTCCAGTTCCACGGGAGAAGATCGTCGAGGCCGGATTTAGGATGCCCGTCGACCAGGCGCTGTAGAATGTCTGCGAGATAGGCGAACGGCTCAACGCCGTTGAGTTTCGCGGTCTCGATCAACGAACAGATGGTTGCCCAGCGTTCGCCGCCGCCATCCGATCCGGCGAATAAGTGATTTTTGCGCCCGAGGGTTACAGGCCGGATGGCGCGCTCGACCGGATTGGTATCGAGTTCGATGCGCCCATCATCGAGAAAGCGTGTAAGTGCCGTCCAGCGTGAGAGCGCGTAGCGAACTGCTTCGGCAAGCTTGCTACGTCCGGGGATGCGGCCGAGTTCGGTTTCCAACCAGGTCTTCAAATCATCGACGAGCGGTCGCGTTTGTGCGTTCCGCGCAACCTTCCGTACGTCGGCCGTGTTGCCGCGAATGCGCTCCTCGATTGCGTAAAGCTCGGCGATCCGTCGTAACGCTTCGGCCGCGATCGGCGAGCCCGTTGCCTCGTGCACGTCATAGAATTTACGTCGTGCGTGTGCCCAGCAAGCGGCGAGGACGACGTTACCGCTCTGCGTCAATCGTTCGAAGCCCGCATAGCCGTCGACCTGCAGAACGCCCTTGAATCCTTTGAGATGGTTGGCCGGTCGTTCACCCTTGCGATCGGGAGCGTAGTAGTAGATTGCCGCCGGCGGCGCATGCCCGGACCAAGGTCGATCATCGCGCGCATAGACCCACAAGCGCCCCGTCTTCGTGCGCCCTCGGCCGGGATCGAGCACCGGGATCGGCGTGTCGTCGGCGAAGAGTTTGTCCGACGCGAACACATGAGCGGCGAGCCGTTCGTGCAGCGATTCAAGCCACCAGCAGGCGCCGCCGACCCAATTCGCGAGCGTCGAACGTTCCATCTCCATGCCGTGGCGGGCGAAGATTTGCGCCTGGCGGTAGAGCGGAAGGTGATCGCAGTACTTGCTGATAAGCACCTGCGCCAGCAGCTTCGGCGTCGCCATGCCCTTGCCAATCGCACGCTCCGGCGCCGCCGCTTGTTGCACCTTGCCGCACGCCCGACAGCCATATTTGGGGCGACGAATGCGTATGACGCGCAGCTGCGCTGGCACCCAATCGAGCATCTCGCTCGTGCTCTCGCCGATCTTGTGAAGTGCTCCGCCGCAGCACGGACAGGTGTTGCCCGCGACATCGAGAACCACGTCTTCGCGCGGCAGATGCGCGGGGAGATTGCGCGGTTGCTTCGTTTTAGGTGGCTCGTCGGCCTGCCGTTCGGTCGGAAACGGCTCTTCAGCACGTGCAATATCGGCGTCGAGATCCTCGATGCCGAGCTGCAGTTGGTCTGGATCAAGCCGCTCGGAGCGGCGTCCGAATTGCGCGCGCTGGAGCTGACGGATGATGACGCGAAGCTTCTCAACCTCGCTTTGCGCTTCGCTCAGTTGCGTACGATCAGTCTCCATCGCCTCTGCCATATCGCGCACGATGCGATGCAGCAGCACCGGATCGCGAGGCAGATTGTCGAGGTCGAATCGCATGATCCGATGCTATGTCGGCGACGACTCGTGGCAAGAGCTTTCTCATCACCCAACGCATTTGAGCGTAGGTGGTGCGCATCTATCCCGCGAGCGCCGGCCGCCACGTGCGCTCGGGCGCACGCCAATCGATGCCTTCGATCAGCATCGACAGCTGCGCCGGCGAGAGCGCGATCGTTCCGCCTCGGTCAGTCACGGACGGCCACACGAAGCGGCCCTGCTCCAATCTCTTGCTGAACAAACACAAGCCGTTGCCGTCCCAATAGAGCACCTTGATGAGGTCGGCTCTGCGTCCGCGGAAGACGAACATGTGGCCGGAGAAAGGATCTTTCTCCAGCACCTGCTGGACGAGCATCGAGAGCCCGTCGAAGCCTTTGCGCATGTCCGTGTAGCCGAGTGCGATATGGATCTTCGCCCGCGTTGGCACGATCATCATGATGCTCTTTCCTCCAAGACCGCGAGCATCCGCCGTACCGTTTCCGGGTCGATATCACGCTCAAAGCGCACCTTCCGGCCGCCCACGAGCTCGATCTCTATGCCGGCAGCGGGACGCTCGATCACGATCGAAGGCGCCTGGTTTGGCCCATGCGAACCAGGGTCGGGTATCAATTGAATGTCGGTCTCGGCCGCGACTTCGACGGGAGCAAACGTTGCCTTCGGACCCAATCCGCGTGCGGCACGCCACTTGAAGACGACCCGCGGGGCGATGCCGTGCCGTCGCGCTACCCGGGAAACCGACATGCCCGGCTGACAGGTCTCTTCGATAATCCGGCGCTTGGCTTCCTCGGTGAAGACCCGCCGCCCGGCGCTTGTCAGCACGGTCAACGGCGGCTCGGGCGCCTTGGTCATAGGCCTGGTCATATGATCAGTCATAGGACCAGCCTTGTTGCGGCGATGCTTTCGCGCCCGCGCTTTGCGTTCCTCGAGCACCTCCTGGTACTTGATCGCCCCACGCCAGTTGGTGAAGTTCTTGCGCGAAAGGCCGTGAAGCGCGCAGTAGTCGCGCTGGCTCAAATCACCACGCTTCCATGCCTCGACGTGTTCCCGCCAGAACGCAAGCGCCCTTTCTCGATCCTCGGTCGAACGGCTTCCCACACGCGATCCTCACCAGCGTTGAACTCAACGCTGAGGACCATCACATTTCTGGCCACGAGAACAAGCGTGCAACAAATGGACGCTTACTAATACTTTAATACGACCAACGGCGCTCTGCTGATAGTGCAGTTGCGCGCCATCGACCATGAAACCAGCAACAGAATTGACGAATTGGTCAAGAGCGGTCGTTCGCGGGCGAGCGATTGCGATGAATTGCGGCGAAGTTTTCGTCCCACTCGGCGACCAAATTCGACCGCAACGGGGTCACATTTCACTTCAGTTTCGTCGATCTCGACTTGGTGTCGATGGGCATGGAAAGGCCGAAATCGCGAACCGAGTCAGTAAAACCTGACCGGTATTTTCGCACCCCACGCGTTCCCTAGATTGAGTGAACCACTGTCAATGCACTTCCCTGAACGGAGCGGATTGGGACTTGGTTGCGGCCCTCTGATAGGCGGGCGGCCATACCTGGATACGCCACGCTTCTTCGCCCCTGCCACCGCGCATTCGGTTTGGCTCGGTGCTATGGTGGGGTCAGTTTGCGCGCCGTCGTCGGCGGGAAGATGCCGTTAATCCGGAGAAGACATGCTCGTCGAGCGGGACGGCACGCTGAAAACTCTGCACGACCTGGCGCAAAGCGCGCGCCGAGGCCAGGGCCGTATCGTCCTGCTCAGCGGTGAAGCGGGCATCGGCAAGACCTCCGTGTTGGAAGAATATGCGCACAGTCTCGACCGGAACTTTCGCGTTTATTGGGGCGGCTGCGAGGCATTGTTCACGCCGCGCCCTTTGGGGCCGATCCAAGATATGGCGTCGGCGCTCGATATCCATATCGTCGACCTGTTCGAGCGCTCGGTGGCTCCGAACCTGATGTTTCCCGCCTTGATCAAAACGCTGCAGGATGCACCGGGCGCAAAGGTCTTGATATTCGAAGACATGCATTGGGCCGATCACGGTACGTTCGATCTCATCAAATATTTCGGTCGGCGCATCGGCGTCCTGCCTGCGCTCGTCGTCTTGAGCTTTCGCACCGACGACAGCGGCGAATACAATCCGTTGTCGCAGGTGCTGGGCGATCTGCCGGCGCAATCGGTGGCACGAATCGTCCTCGAACCGCTCAGCGCCACAGGCGTCGCGAGTCTTGCGCGCGCGGCTGGGAAGCCCGGCGGCGAACTTCACCGCGTCACCGGCGGCAATCCCTTCTTCGTTACGGAGCTTTTGGCCGGCGCCAAGGGAAACGACGGCGATCTTCCCGCTTCGATCAAAGACGCCGTTTGGGCACGCCAGTCGCGTTTGACGCCGCTGGAGCGCAGCTTCGCCGAAACGCTCTCGATCGCGCCCGGCACGGTCGAGCGCTGGTTGGTCACCGCACTCGTGGGCGCCAGTGCCGAAGCTGCGGCGCGCAGCTGCGTCGAGCATGGTGTGCTCGTCCAAGACGACACAGGCGGGCTCAAATTTCGTCACGAGCTTGCGCGCCAGGCGACGCTGGCGCGTCTGCCGAAACCGGCACAACAAGCACTTCACGCGGAGTTCGACGCTGCGATTGCGGCGAGCGCGGCCGACATCGCGCCGTCGCGGCGAGTCTTTCACGCGGCCGGCGCGCAAGACGCAGCGCGCGTGCTTGAGCTTGCGCCTGATGCTGCAAAACACGCAGCCAGGCTCGGCGCGCACCGCGAAGCGGCGGCACATCTCGCGACAGCCCTCAAATTCGCCGCCGATGCGCCGCCCGAAATGGCGGCCCAACTGAACGAGGATTGGGCCTACGAAGCGGGACTGGCGATCAAGATCGACGACACGCTGATCGCAGCGCGCCGCAAAGCGGTCGAACTGTGGCGTGCACTCGGGAGGCGCGAGAAAGTCGGTCACAATCTGCGCTGGCTGTCGCGACTGCATTGGTATCGCGGTGAAGGCGAACTCGCGGTGCGCTACGCCGACGAGGCGGTGCGAGAACTCGAGGCACTGCCCCCCGGCGCCGAACTCGCGACGGCGTATAGCCTGCGCTCCCAGATGCATATGCTCAACGACCGCATGGATGAGGCGATCGAATGGGGCCGGCGCGCGATCGCGCTCGCCTCCGAGTTCGGCGAAGCGAACACCCGTGCGCACGCCTTGAACAATGTCGGCACCGCGCTGCTTTTTTCGGGACGCGAAGGGGGACGCGAAATGCTCGAAGAGAGTCTTTCGATCGCGCTCGCCAACGGTTTCGACGAACACGCCGCACGCGCCTACACGAACCTTTCGGAATACGCGGTCGTGTTCAAGGACTTCGCGCTTGCCGAGCGCACAATGGCCGAAGGGATCGCGTTCGACACGCGCCACGACCTCGACTCGTGGACGTATTATCTCGTCGGGCGACAGGCGCAGTTGCGCATGGAGCAAGGACGCCTGCGCGACGCGGAAACGATCGCGCAAGGCGTCTTAGGCTTGGAGAAGCTGACGCTGGTGATGCGGCTGCCGGCGCTAACGGTGCTTGCCAAGGTGCGAACGCGGCTCGGCGAAAAGGACGGGCGCTCACTCATCGAGCAAGCATTGCGCCAAGCGCTGCCGACCGGCGAACCGCAGCGCATCGTGCCGGTGCGCTTCGCGCGCGCCGAAGCCTGTTGGCTCGCCGAGGACGACGACGGATGCAGGGCCGAGCTGGCGCTTCTAGACGCCATGGATCTGAAGAACTTCGACCCGTGGGAGTTGGGCGAGCTCGCGACGTGGCACCGGCGAACGGGCGGCGACGTGCCGTTGCCCTCGATCGAAATACCCGCACCGCGCGCCGCCGAATTGCGCGGCGACTTCGTTGCGGCCGCCGACGCCTGGGACCGGCTCGGGCTCCCCTATGAAGCAGCCCTCGCCCTTGTTCAGGCGCGCGGCGCAGGCGCCGACGCCGCGTTTGGTCGCGCTGTCGCAGCACTCGAGGCGATCGAAGCGCGACCCGCGGCGCGGCGTGCACGAGAAATGGCGCGAAAAGCTGGCGCGACATCACAGCTCCCTGCGCAGCAGCGCGGCCCCTACACTATCGCGCGGCGGCATCCGCTGGGTCTCACGAAGCGCGAATGCGAAATTCTGGCCATGGTTGCCGACGGCGTTGGCAATCGGGAAATAGCAAAGCGCTTGTCCCGGTCCGCTCGTACGGTCGAGCACCACGTCTCAGCAGTTCTCGCCAAGCTCAACGCCGCCAATCGCATGGACGCGATGCTGCGGGTGCGAAGTCAGCCTTGGCTGATTTCCGCCGTGCAGCCATCGGCGACCGTCGAAAAATAGGTAGTCTCGCTCCAAAAATAGGCGTCCGCCCCGATGCGGACGCCGGACCGCGTCGGCAGATTCCGCGGCGATGCGCAATCCCGATGGAGGAAGCCATGGGCCTGTTCACTGGAAACGCGAATTTCAACTCGGTTCAGTTGGCGGTGCGCCGCACATTCTTGGGTGCGTGTGCGATCGGCATGCTGATTGCGGCGCCATCGGTATCGGCGGCCGGATGCACATGGCTCTATGCCGGCAACGGCACGCTGGAGCACTCAATTCGGCAGGGCAGATACGTTATTTCTTTTTCCCAGCTGTCGCAGAACAACAGCACGATTTCGGCGAAAGTCAAACTAGATGAGTTGAGATCTCATTTCAGCGGTTGGGAGTACCTCCCCGTCGATACAGGCGAGGCGAAGGGCAACATCCAAGGCAATGTCCTCTCGTTCGTCATCGCGTGGTCATCGGGCGCCAAAGGCGATTACAAAGGTGAGATCGATATCTACGGCAATGTCGCCGGGACGACTGTCGACGTTCAACACCCTGAAAGCACGGCATCGTGGACGATGGGCGGTTGGTCGTGCGTGCCCAACGAACCCGTTACCACGACGCCGGAATCCTCCGCGCCGAAGAAGATCAAAGGGCTCGGCAAGCGCAAAATACCGCTCGTAGTCAAAGAGGTCGACCGCGATATATTTAAGGGCGTGGCGCCGAAAGACCCGCCCGCTCAGCCGCCGCAACAAATGGCAACCGCTCGCAATGATGTCGACATCTACGATGGTCCCGACGGCAACGACTTCAACGTGATTGGCATGATGGGGGCGGGAAGCACGGCGCCCGTTCTGGGGCATAAGCCCGGCTGGTATCAACTGCAACTCAACGTCCGCGGCGGCTCGGGATGGGTCGCGGAAGATCACCTGACGATCAAGCCCTAGGTGCGCGGCCACCGACACTCTCTCCACACACACGGAGTTATCTCATGACCATCAAGTTTCGCGCGCTCCGCGCCTCAGGTCTCGCACTCAGTGCACTAAGCGCGCTCGCCTTGATTTGTCCGATAGCTGCGGGCACCGAGTCGCCCGAAGGTCCGACAGGCAAAACGTCAGATCCGATCACCGTCGGTTACCCGGTGACCATAGCCCAGCAGGAAGAGCTGGGATTGGTCACCGTAGGGGGCGTGTGCAGTGGCACCCTGCTCAACCAATTTTGGGTGCTCACCGCCGAACACTGCCTCAATGTCAACGGGGTGATTGGTGGAATGCCCAGACCGCTCTCGCAAATGACCATTACCGCAGCTTGGCGGAAAGGTTCGCTGACACCGTCGCGTAGCGTCCGCTACTGGAGTAGCAACACACTTGATGTGGCGCTGCTCTTTCTAAGCCAGGGCGATTTTGGAAAGAGGAACACGCGCCTCATCTATCACAATGTTGTCGACACAAGCATGTCGCTGACCAAATTCGGACGTGGCTACACCACCTACGCGAAGATTCGAAGAGTTGGGAAATGGGGGCCTGGTCGAATCGACGGCCTCTATCGGACCGCCGAATTCACGCCAAGCGTTGCCAGCGCGACGAGCATCACACTCCCAGTCAATTCAGCCAACCAAGTCGGCCACGGCGGTGACAGCGGCGGGCCGGACTACGTCACCGGCGCCGGACGCGTTTTCCTGAGCATTGCCAGCGTACAATCGACGTGCGCGGCGTCCGGATATGCTCCCGGCATGCCAACGGATGAATGGAAGTGGGCGACAGGCATTGCCAGTTGCAACAGCGCGGCGCTGTTCACCATTCGAGACGACATTGTGCGCGTGATGAAGGAGACGGCGGCGGATATCGACATCGTTTCCACCCGTTCTGGCGCGGAATCGATGGTTACGTCTGCGGCGAACTGCAAGGCCGGCTTCGTGTGGCGCGTGGCGCGGCCTGAAGATCTGGCTTGTGTAACACCTGACGGGCGCAGTCGCGTTGCGCGCGAGAACGCCGAGGCTGGAAGCCATGTGGATCCCGCGGGCGTCTACGGACCGAATACATGCGTCACCGGTTATGTGTGGCGCGACGCCTTCAAAGGTGACGCGGTTTGCGTGACGCCTGAGGCGCGTGCGTTGGCGATCGAAGAGAACAATCTCAGTGCCGGCCGGCGCTGAGGCAATTGATCGCAAACGGGAGATCGCGATGACCCAAGCCCTCCGGCTAAGCACGATGATCCGTTCCACGCGTAAGTCTAGTCTCGCCCTCGCCTTCCCGTTCTTCCTGGGTCTGGCGACAACACCGTTCGGCGTCACCGTTGCAAAGGCTGCTGAAGCGCCGAGCGTGACGATCCAAGGGAATGGACCCGGCTGGATCACCGTGAACTACTATCATACCGGCACCGGCGAGGTCCTTTGGTATGTGATCGAACGTCAAGGCGGTGGGACCACCACCATGTATTCGCCCAAGGGTCAGTTCACCTTCGCAAATCTCACGCCCGACACCGCATACGCCTTCCAAGCCTGCGCCGTTTACGAGGGCGAAGAAGAGCCAGTCTGCTCGGGCTATTCCACGGCGCGGACGCTGCCGGCGCCGGGAAAGCCGGCCAACTTTGCTCCGCCGACCATCACGAATTTCGATGCCTCGGAACACGCCATCAAGGTCACCTGGGGGCCGACCGGCGACTACACGAAGGTCCTCGTCCGCCTATCCGACACACTGGGAAATGTCGACCAACGCGACGTCCCGAACGTTCCGAATGCTCAGAGCGGCTCGTTTATGTTCCCCGGGATGCGGTCGGGCGAACGCTATCGCATCGTTCTCAAGGGCTGCAGCAAGTCACTCCTCGGAAACACCTGCGGCGCGTGGTCGCCCGACGTGTTCATCACGACCGCGTTGCCGCCCGAGGAACAGCCGCCGCCGCAACCGCCGCCGTCCAAGCCGACGCTGAAGGTAACCGGCACGAGCGCGACAACGGTCCTGCTTGAATTCGCGGTGATGGTCGCGCAAGTCAACGGCGATGACCGGTTCCTGGTCTATCGCGACAAAACGCAAGTCCAGGAGGTGGTAGCGCATGGCGTGCAGGGCGGGCTCGCCGGCTCGTTCACCGACACGGTGCGGTCGTGGGATCAATACCAGCACGGCTATCGGATCTGCTTCGAGGGTCACTCGCCAAAGGCGCGGACATGCAGCGCTACGGTCCTCGGCCCGGAGCCAAGCGTGAAGATCGAGAAAAAACCCGACGGCATCGATCTGGGCTATCGCGAGACTGCTCCCGATATCACCCCCAACCGGCGTGGCGCGGCAACCATGCTTTCCTCATCGGCGAACTGCAAGTCAGGCTTCGTGACGCGCGTGGCGCGACCCGAAGATCTCGTCTGCGTCACACCGGCGGCCCGCAGCCGGACCACACGCGACAACGCCGAAGCTCCAAACCACATCGATCCCGCTGGCGCTTACGGACCGAACACATGCATCTCCGGCTATGTGTGGCGCAACGCGTTCGACGGCGACGCCGTTTGCGTCACGCCCGCGACACGTGCGTTGGTGAACGAGGAGAACCGTCTCGATTCAACTCGCCGGGCCAATTGACAAGGAGGCGTTTTTCAATGACGGCACAACCCAGCACACGGAGTTTCTTGCACGTGTACGAAACGAAGAAAATTTTGCGCAGAGAATCAATCTACTCACAGGAGTTGTGCTCATGAACATCGATCATCCCCCGCCGCGCATGCTCGTTCGCGCACTGACCGGTGCACTACTGGTGCTTGCCATGGCTGGGCCGAGCGTCGCTGGCGACGAGATCGTTCCTAACCGTCGCGGCGCCGATCAACCGATTAAGCCCAAACCTCCTTGTGCGGCCGTTATGAACCCGGCGGCCTGCAAGCCGGGCTACGTTTGGCGCTTGGCGCGACCTGAAGATCTGGTTTGCGTCACGCCCAAGGCGCGTGAGAGAACCAAATTGGAAAATGCCGACGCTCCAGACTACGCCGCCGTCGACGGATCCAACAACTGCCGCCAGCGCCCAGAAGACCCCCCATATGTGTTGCGCAACGCATTCCCGGGCGATCAGGTATGCGTCACGCTCGGGGCAAGCTGGTTGGTGCGCGACGAGAACCGTGCCGCCGCAAGCAATCGCGCCTGCAACTGACCGCAAAGCGGAGGTGTGGACATGAGGTACATCGCGGCGCTCTTCGCGGCATTGGCGACAATTGCGTCGGCGCGCGCCGATGTCGTCAACCCCATCCTTGGCGGCGCGGGCGGCCAGCACTTCGAGTATCAGTGCAAAGATAGCGGATATCTCGTCGGCTTGCGCGCCTATGTCGGTCTATGGATCGACAATGTTCAAGCGGAGTGCGCGCAGTACGACACAGCGACCGGACGAACGAGCCAAAGAGCGGCGGAAGGCCCGGTCTTTGGCGGCGCATCGGGCCAAACCAATACGTCCAACTGGAGCGGCAACCCCGACCCCTGCGTTCGCAACCAACTGATTTACCGCTTTGCCGTTGCGCAAACCAAGAACCAACCCGTGCTTGGGCAAGTCTCCCTTTACTGTGTGTACAGTGCGACGCTAAGTCTGCCCACGGGCTGGAAAGTTGGGAATTCAGTCGACATCAGGGGTGGAGACGAGCTCAAGACGTACGGTACGGCGACGGACTTCAGATATGGCTGGTGCCCGGATGGACTGGTCGCTGTCGGCATTCGCGGCCGTTCCGGAACTTATCTCGACGCGTTCGGATTGATTTGCGGACCTGTGGGCGCGTCGTCACGCAAGGAACCTGTGACGGTCGCTCTGATCTCGGCCGATGGCAGCCGCGCGACATATACCGATCCGACGATCAGGGCATCGAATGGGGAGACTGTTCTCCTCGATTGGTGCCGAGAGTGGGGCGCCAACTGCGGCAGGCCAACGGCGGAGCTCTATTGCAAAGACCGGGGCTTTCCCTTTGTAAAGTCCTTCGCGCACACCGGACCCGGCCAGCGAACCGGCATTGTCACGACCGGGGAGATTTGCGCTCTCGAGCGTTGCACCGGGTTCCGCGAGATATCGTGCGGTAAATCCGATGTTTTGGTGGCGGAGGAATCCACGGGGCCGTCGCCGTTCGGCGCCGGCGACGAAGGCTACGGCGGCGCGATTGACGCCAACCGGCTCGGCGCCAACACTTTCACGAAGTCCAAGCACGACATCGTCCCCAACCGTTCCGGCGCTGCCGCCATGGTGACAACGCCAAACTGTAAGCCGGGCTTCGTTTGGCGATTGGCGCGACCTGACGATCTGGTCTGCGTCAGGCCCGACTCGCGGGCGAGAACCGCACGCGACAACGCCGAGGCTCAAGACCACGTCGATCCCGCCGGCGCTTACGGACCGAACACATGCCTGCCGGGTTACGTGTGGCGCAATGCGTTCAAGGGCGATCTCGTATGCGTCACGCCGGAGACACGTGACTTGGTTCGCTTGGAGAACCGGCAAGACGCGCGTCGGCGCGCCGGCAACTGATCGCAATGCAAAGGGTGTGCAAATGAGGTGGATCGCAGTGCTCTGGGCTTTAGCTTCGGGCGTTGGCGCGGCGGGCGCGAGTGAAACCGCGCGCGGAACAAAGGCGCCGCTACCGCCGCCGATATCAACAGCACCTTGGATCTGCGGCGAGGAGATTACGGAGCGTGATTCGGATGCTCTACGCATCGGCCACGTGATCGACCGCCAAGGTCGCGTGTGGCGTTACGGCGATGGTGGTGAGTCGGCAAAAACCGCGTCTCGCTGGCGGGAAAAAGACTCGCTCGTCGCGACGGCAGAGGAATGGAGCAAGCGATTTGAGGGAGCCACGCTAACTGGGAAGCGCATCGGGCTCGACGAAATTCAGTCGCATCTGCCGCTGATCGGAAAGGCGGGGAAGGTAACCCCGATTGCCGGCAAACCCCCTCGCGTGCTGATGCTCTTCCCCACGACAATTCTCTATTGTCTGATGCAGGATGAAGTGCCCGGCGCGTATCGCGAAGTCTTGCTGGATCAACGGGGTATGGAGCCGCGAACCAACCCATCGCCGGCGGCGCGCGAACTGATCGACTGGTTCCAACCATATTTCTCGATCCGGCACGCTTGTGCTGAGGGTTTCGTTCACCGGCTGGCGCAGCCGGCCGATCTGGTATGCGTCCCGCCGCAAGCGCATGAGCGAACGGTGCGCGAGAATAAGGATGCGGCGCTGCGCGTCGATCCGCAGGGCGCGTACGGAGCGAATTCGTGCAAGGCCGGTTACGTCTGGCGCGTGGCGTTCGAAGGCGACCTCGTGTGCGTGACACCCGCGGTCCGCAGCATTGTGGCGGAAGAGAATCGACTCGGATCCACGCGGCTTCTTGAATCGGCATCGCCCGTCATCGACGAAGACAAAGGGAAGGCAAACCCGGCTCTTCCCTTCGTTCCGTTGCAGACACGCGAAGAGAACGGCTGGACCATCCTTGATGAGACTTGCGCGCGGCGTATCTCGGCCAGCAACGGCGATCAAGTGCACGCACTTGGCTGCGAGCGGGCCACGTCGGCCGGCTATGTTCGGCGCCGGCTCTTCAATGTCGACGGGCAGTGGATGAAAGCGGATGCGCTCGATGGCCTCGGTGAAGACATCGCGATTGTGGGGAACGGCGACGGCGTCACCGTCACGACCGATGGACGTCTTTTTGAGCTGGCGAACACCGGCTGGGGCAAAACGCGCCTCGACGGCTGTATGCGCCGAGCGGCGGTCTTCGGCGATGGACTCGTTGCGCTAAGTTGCAGCGAGGTTCCGTCCGGCGGGCATGGCATCGTGGTTCGCGATCGCGAAATCACATGCATGATCACGGATAGGCCTGGTGGCGGATGCAGCACGCAAGACTTCGGACAAAAGACCATTGTGGGAGGCGCCGCGTGGCTCGCCGTCGATCGTGAGGGTGACCAGCTTTGGGCGCTGTCGGGCGATGGCACGATTAGGCGTACGCGCGTCAAAGGTGCTTGCCGCGGCCCTGGCGCAATCTGCCAACTCGGATGGACCAGAATTCCAGGCTGTGCCCGTCGCGTCGCCGTTCAGCAGAGCGATGCAGCGCCGTCGTGGGGAGGCGGACCCCAGGTCTGGGCGCTCGGCTGCGCGCAACGAGACGGCGGCGGCTTCGATGTCTTGCGCTGGCGCAATGGCGCCTGGGAAAAGATCAACGGCGCCGCAACTGAAATCTCTGTTGGTAGCGAAAGCGTCTTCATCCTTGATCCCAAGGGCCGGGTTTTGCGTCGTGTCCTTAGCTCGGGTGTTGGCGTCGCGGGTGCGGCCGAAGTGGTCGCCGCACCAAAAGGGCCTTGGCTTTGCGGTCAGGAAACCACCGACGCCGTTGCCAAAACGCGCATCGGCAACGTGATCGACCGGCAAGGCCGCGTGTGGCAATACGGCTTGGGAGGCAAGGCATCCGCCGGTCCGCCGTATCGCTGGCAGGTCAAAGACGCGCCTGTCGCGACCGCCGACGAACTGAGCCAGCGATACGCGACCGCGACGCCAACCGGTCGCAGCGTTGCGGGCGCCGATATTGCTTCGCATCTGCCGCTCATCGAGGAAGCGGCAAAAACAGAGGCGATCGTAAGCGACCATCGTGACGCCATGACTCGCGGCACAGCGATGCTCTACTGCCTGATCCAAGACAAAGCGCCCGGCAGCTATCGCGAAATCGTTCTGGAGCAGCGCGGAACGTTGGTGCGTACGAATCCGTCCGCCGCAGCGCGTCAACTCATAGCCTGGTTTCAACCTTACTTTTTGCCTGTCGACTGAACCTATGTGCAAAACGGCTCGCCGATGAACACCATTGCCCGATCCATGACAGGCACCGTGCGCCTCACCGCTGGCATAGTCGCCATTTGTGCCGTGGCCGTGGCGCTGTACGTCCTGATCGAGGCGGCGTTCAGTCCGTGGGCGCGCTCGCTTACCGGCGCAGCGACGCTGACCGGCGAATGGCTCGGCCACATGACGACGCCCACCGGCGCCAAGCATCTCGTTTGGCTCGAGATCAATCACGACGTCCCCAGCGCAGAATGCTACGGCTGCCCTACGATCGAAGGCCGCGCCGCGACTTGCGACGGGGCAGCGAAGATCCACCATTACGAAGTTTGGGGTGGAGTTGAGAATTGGAGCGGAACGCAGTTCCACCTCAAGACGCGCGAAACCGAAGAGAGCGAAGTCCACCTCCTTTACCTCGACGGAAAGTGGGCCGGCGACGAGATCAGCTTGACCACCACACTCGTTGCGCCCGGCATTCCGCAAACGACACATTGGGAGAGGAACGAGGCCGGTGAAGAAACGACGACCGTGATCGATGGACATCCGGACACACGCTCGCCGATCGCGTTTTCGCTTGGGCGCGGTACGCTGCGCGACTTCGAAGCGCGGTGCAAGGCTGGGGTTTTGTGATGCAAAGCGCGCGCTTGTTGTTCGGCATTGCGGCAGCCCTTGCACTGGCGCTTTCGCTTGCGGTTCATATCGCGTCGATCCAAAACGCCGACGTCGAAGCGTCGGTCCCGCAAGTTTGGTGGTTGCACATCACGTCGATGGTGCTCTGCGCGGCGGCGCTCCTCTTCGTCGCGAGGATCGCCGGTCCGATGCCACGCTTCCGCGATCTCGTGGCTACCATTCCGCTCTGGGCGCTCGCCGTGATCGGGGTCGTGTTCGTCTATGTGATCGCGAATTTCTTCCTGCTCGTTCCAGCGACCGGTGCGGGCGATCCGGTGCTGAGGGACGGACGATACTTCTTCAACGATCACGGCACGATGCGGGAGGTGAGCGAGACCGCATTCCACGCCCAGCGTGCCGCAAGCTTGCGGCTCTATTCCAGCGTCTGGGTCTACCTTGGCCTGATAGCCGTCGTGCTTTTGCTCCTGGCGCGCCGGCGGGGGAAGGCGATGAAACAATGATGCCAACCATGAAACGAATTATCTCGGCGACCTTGATTACTGCCGCTTTCGGTGTCGCAATGACACTGAGTTCGTGCGGGGAACCGGGCTCGAAACAACCCAGCGCGAAGTCACCGGAAGCGCGTCTACAGGAATTGGATCGGAATTTGCAGGCGGTCGAAACGAGCGCGCGAACGGCACCTCGCGACCGCTGGGATGTCGACCACGTTGTCACCCAAGTCGGTCGCGATCCACGCAAACTGTTTGCGTGGGTGCGAAGCAACGCCAGTTGGATTCCCTATCGCGGCGTGTTGCGCGGACCTGCCGGCGTGTTGATGGATGGGCAAGGCAACAGTCTCGATCAAGCACTGCTGCTGGCGACCCTGCTCGAGAAGGCGGGGCACTCGGTTCGACTTGCCCATGGTGAGCTTTCTCAAAAGCAAATAGGCGCCCTTCTTCCGGATTTGGTCGCACGTCATGCTACGTCCTTCGGTGCGTCCGGCGCCGTCGACACAGGGCTCGCGCAAAAACTCCAAACCACCGCAGCGCAGTTCATGAAAGGCGGGGACGGCGCGACACAGATCGCTGAACAGAACCAAGAAGCCGGGCGAATCCTGTCCAGGTTGGATGCACGTGTCGCCGATCAGACCGGGCGGCTGCTACGCGTCGTGCGCAAACCCGATCCGGCTGAAGAGTGGAGTAAAATGTTCGGCGCCGCCGTCACCGCGCTTCAGGATCACTGGTGGGTGCAGCGCCGAGACGGCGACCGCTGGGTCGACATGGACTTGTTTAGCGCGGGGAGCGATGGGGCCGGGCCGTTGGCGCACGCGACGGAAACCGTACTGCTCAAGGATCTTGCCGGCGGCGCGCCGTATCACGAGATCGCCCTTCGCGTGATCGCCGAGCAGTGGTCCGTGGGCACTCTCCACGAACGCATTGCGCTGGAACATGTTTTGCGTCCGGCGGATCTCATCGGGCATTCCATTACCCTACAATTCTGGCCGACCGCGCCGCTCACGGATCCTCAACCCGTCGATGAGTCCAAATCGGACTTCCGCGCAGCGGCACTTGATCAGCACGAATGGGCAGCGATGATGCTCGTCGGCGGCGAGGTGATCAGCGCCGCCGTGCTGCCTGAGAGCGGCGATGACCCTGACGCACCGCCCAAGGGCGGAGCGATGGGCGCGCTCAGCCGCGGCTTCGGCTCGCTCGATCCGCCGAAGAAAACTTCGTCCTCCGGTCGCTCCGCGCTCAGCGCAGTGTGGCTGGAGTACGAAATCCGCGTGCCGGGCGAGGAGACGCGCAAGATTCGGCGCGCCGTTTTCGACCTCATCGGGTCTGCGGCGCGAGCTGCCGGCGCGCCGGCGAAGCTCGCGCTGAATGAAACACACCGTCTCACGCGAAGCCGTTCGCTGATGATGCGCACGGAGATTCTGCCCATTCCCTGCCGAATTGCACCGGAATTTGTGGCGCACCTTTTCGCGGCAAGCTTACTCGGCAATCGAGAAATGCTGCGCAGCGCCATGCAGTCTGATCATTCAATCGGCCCCGGCGCCGCGAATGATCTTGCTCAACGTTCTGCGCCCACGGTCAGTTCGCTCTATGCGCTGGCACTCGCACAAGTGTCGCACAACGATGCGCGGATTGTTTACATCAACCGACCCGCACTGCTCACCAGCCATTCCTATCCGAAGCTCGTCGATGCGGGCGTCGCAGTCATTGAGGCGACCGACATCGTCGCGAACGAAGTTGGCATTAGCTTGGTTACCGCAGATGGATTCGCTGCTCGCCTCGCGCAAGGGGTGCGCGATACGAATGCCGAGTCACTACTGCTAGGCAGCGGCACGTTCGGCAACGCGGCCGACGCCTTCGCCGTGTCCTCCACCTGGGTCGCGCTGACGTCCCCCGATGAAACCGCCGTTGAGCGCTTGCAGCTGTCGGGCGACGTCCGGCGTCGAATCCTAGAAGATCTCATTGCCGGGTACACGGTCGTTGCGCCAACGACTGTCGTGCCCATGAAGTCCGGCCCTTTCGCGGGCTGGTGGCGGATCGATCCCGTGAGCGGCCACACGCTCGGGTTTGGAGAAAACGGCTGGGGGGTCGCGGCGACAGAGCATTCGGCGAACAGCAGTCGAGCCGGAGCGACAGGGCGGCTCTTTATTAATGCCAGTAAGCGTTTCGTCGCTGGATTCGCGGGCATGTACGGCTGGTGTCTCGCGCCGTTGATTCATGATCGAGTCGGCTCGAAAGGACTAATACTCGGGTTGAAGCTTTCGGTGGCCGACAGCGTCGGGGAATGCGTGGGCGATGCTCTATTCGTCGGCGCCCTCGCCACCTTGCCCTTGGTCGCCTTGACGGTGAACCGCAGCGGTCGCGTGGGTCGAGTGCCGGCGCCGCCCGAGACTCCCAACACATCCAAGCCGCCCCACCCACCCAAGCCGCCGGAGCCGCCATGCAGAGGTGGGAAAAATAAAACAGAGCCGATGCCGGTTGCGAAAACGGATCCGGATCTGCGCACCACCCAGCCCGACCTGTCGAAGACAGCGCCTGATTTGTCTAAGACCCAACCCGACCTTTCGAAGACAGCGCCTGATCTGTCCAAGACGCAGCCCGATTACGGGGACACCGCGCACGACCCGTCGAGCAGTCGCAAACCGGCTGAACCGGAGTTCGGCGGGTGGAAGACCAATGAGGGCCCGCGGCGCGCCCCGGAACCTGGGGCATCACCCGACGCGCACGGCAAGAAGACGCCGAACCCGGTTGAGAATGAGCCTGGGGGTGGAAACCAGACACCCACGGAGTGGAATGGCAGGAGTCCGCCCACAACCGCACAGCTGGCCAAAGTTCGCGCTGACGCCCTGAATGCGCAACGTGCGTTCAGCAACAAGCGGAGCGAATTGGCTACGGCCCATGCCGATGCACAATCTCCGGCAAGAGAGGCGACTGCGAGAACGGGCGAATGGGTCCGCTACCGGTCGAAAGGTAATCCAGACGGGCTGTACAGCGACCCAGCCAACTATGATCCGGCGGTTGAAAAGCAGCTAAAGGAGAAGAGCGACCTCGCGAGCCAATCTTCTGAGCGTGCGGCAATAAAATGGCGAAAAGCCAGTGACGATTTCCAGGCGGCGGAGAAGAAGCTAGAGGCGAAAGAGGCGGCCCTGCGCCGTGCGGAAGCGGCCGCAAAAGGCCCGAAAGGCGAGTGTGGTTTGTGACCCAAACAGACACGGTGTGACCTGAGGCATCATGCGGAGCAGCCAATCCCTTCTCGCGTTGTTGTGTTTTTGCGGGCCTGCCCTCGCGGCGACGCCAGGCACGGTCACGATTCCGTTGTGCCCGGGCCTCACGATCGTCACGGCCATCACCCAGACCGAGGGCGACTACGAATCCATCAAGACGATCGAATCCGCCGGCGACGGCGGTGTGAGGTTGAAGTATTCGAACGAACGCGCCGTGCAAGACGTCCCTGGCGGTCCGCCGAAACTGCGCCGCTTGTCGGTCTCCCGCGTCATTGGTGCCGACGATGCCGGCAGTGCGCATCTCTATCTGCAGCAGTACCAGGCAGGCGCGCCGGTCAGTGTGCCCGGCACAACGGCGATCGGCACGTCGAGCGCGGTGCTGACGGCGCTGAAGACCAAGGGCGAAGCGAAGCTCGGCATCTTCGATCTGCCGGCGAGCCCGCTGTCCGCCGATCCAGACAATCATCCGAGCATCTTCGATTATCAGACGGTCACGACCATCCGCCGCGTCGGCGACAAGCCGGTGATGCTGCCGCTCACCGTCAACGGCGAAAAGGTCGAGTTGCCTGCCATTCACGCCACGGGCGACTTCGCGGGCGAAAAAGCCGAGTTCTTCTTCCTGGACGATGAGGCGAACCCGCTTGCGCTCCGCTTCCGCCTCGGCATCGGGAGCAAACAGTCCGCGGACGATGAGCCCCCAACCGATCGCGACACACTGCGCGTCGTCAAGATCGCTTACGAATGCAAGGCCCCGCCTCCTGGCGAGGGCCGGCTTGAGCGCGCCCTGTCCAAAGTGGGCCAGCGCGTCGACGTCTACGACATCTATTTTAGTTTCAACAGCGACAAGATCCGCGCGGAGTCAGAGCGCACGCTCAAAGAACTTGCCGACCTGCTGCAACGTCACGGTGATTGGAAGCTCGCGATCGACGGTCACACGGACGGCATTGGCGGCGACGAAAAGAATTCGGATCTATCCAAGAGGCGCAGCGCGTCGGTGAGGGCGGCGTTGATCACGCGTTACAAAATCGACCAAAACCGCCTCGCAACCTCCGGATACGGCGAAACGCTGCCCAAGGATACGAACGACACACCCGAAGGCCGCGCGCGCAATCGGCGCGTGGAATTGATGCGGCAACAATAGCCATGAAGGAACCATCACGATGCTTGTTCAACGGCCTATGATCGCCACGGCGTTGCGAGAACTCTCGACAGCCTTCGTTATGGCGTTCGCCATCGCGACGGCTGCGGCCGCGGCACCGGCGGCAGTACCTGCCACTCCCACCGCGAAAGACATCTGGACAAGGACTCTGGCGGCGTACGCTGCCCTGCGTTCGTATTCCGACAGCGGCACGGTGCTCGTTGAATCGCCCGGGGTCAGCGAAAAGCATTCCTTCACGATGCGCTACCAAGCGCCGCGCAGCTTCTTTTTTGATTTCGTCAAACACGAAGATGCCGACCGCTACGTGATCTGGAGCGACGCCGATGCCTTCCATACCTGGTGGCAGACGACGGGTGTCGAGGACGAGTATCCAAAGGGCACCGGCGTCAACGCGTTCGGTCAAGCCGATTTCTTGACGGCAGGCTCGGCGCTGAAGCTCCCGCCGTTGATCTTCGCGCAATCCGGCTTGCAGGGCTCGCTCACCAACTTCAAGGATCCCGTGCTGGACGGCACCGAGAAGCTCGGAGTCCACAACTGCTACCGCCTCGTCGGCATGACGCGCGATATTTACACGGCAACGCAGCGCGAAGTGAACATTCGCAAGCTCACCGTTTGGATCGAAAGAGACACGCTGTTGATCCGCAAAATCGTCGAAGGCTCGCCGAAAGGAATACCGGCCGCGCAGGCCATGCAGTCGACCACGACCTTCGAGCCCAAAGCGAATCCGAAGCTCGACGCTGCGAGTTTTCACTTTGAAGCGCCGGAAGCCAATTAACGCACGAGGGGACGAAGCCATGCCAGCGAAATACGCTTTGTGGGCTTTTGGCGCGCTGGCCTTCCCCTGCGCGGCCACCGCGGCGGCACCACGCATCATTCTGTGCCCGGGCGCGCAGATCGTGACCGCGATCAACGATAGCGCGCGCGACTATGAATCGATCAAGACGATCGAGGTGATGGGCGGCGACGACATGCGTCTTCGCTACTCGTCGGAAGCGATCGTCTATGACTGGCTGAGCCCCGGGCCGGGCGAACTGAAAAAAACGCTGACCTATCGCAGCGTGCGGGCGGCTGATCTCGAGAGGTCATCGCTTTATCTGCAGCAATTCGGCGAGCAATTGCCAGAAAGCGTGCCGGAGACGACGGCGATCAGCATCTCGCGCGAGACGTTTCGCCAACTGAAGAGCAAAGGCGCGGCCGAGTTCGCGATCTTCATTCCCTTCAACGTCGACAAGCCGGGCATCGATCGCGAGAAACACCCAAACGTTTACGACAACCAGATGGCCGCGACCGTCAGGCGCGCGACCGACGCTCCGGCATTGAGCGTGAGTGTGAACGGCGTAGCGCTGGCGCTGCCGACCCTGCATTTCACTGGCGACTTCTACGGCGACCAGGCGGAATTCTTCGTCCTTGACGACGTGAACATGCCGCTGATGCTGAAGTTTCGCATCGGCATTGGGGCGATCGCACCGCTGTCGCCGGACGAAATCGAGCAACGCAAACTGCTCGGCATGCCGACGAAGAATAGCCCTGACAAGGAGATGCTCCGCGTCGTCAGGATTACAGCGCCTTGTCCTGCGGCAGTGGCGACCGCGGCACAACCGGAGGCCGTTGTCGATGCGACGAGCGCGACGATCGAGAAGGCGATCGCCGACAATGGGCGTGTCGATATCGAGGCGATCTATTTCACCGTGAACAGCGCGATGTTGCGGCCAGAGTCCGATACTTCGCTGGGAGCGATCGCGGGTGTTCTGCGACGCCATCCCGATTGGCGGATGAGCGTCGAGGGCCATACCGACGCGCAAGCCGGTGAAGCGTTCAATCTCGATCTTTCGAAACGCCGTGCCGCCGCTGTGAAGGCCGCGCTCGTAACACGCTTCGCGCTTACCTCGGATCGCATAACGACTGCTGGTCATGGCGAAGCAGAGCCCGTGGCCGACAACACGACACTCGAAGGCCGCGCACGAAACCGGCGAGTCCAGTTGGTGCGGCAATAGCGGGCATCGCTGAATTCGCGCGCGAGTGCGCTTTCCGATGGTAGCTATTTGGTAGCTTTGACGTTTCTACGCCACCAACCGTTTGAAAACCAAACGCCGTCAACTCATTGAGCTGACGGCGTTTATGTTGGGTGCAGGGGTAGGATTTGAACCTACGACCTTCAGGTTATGAGCCTGACGAGCTACCGGGCTGCTCCATCCCGCGCCACCAAATGCCCTCTATTTCAAAAGGGCAGAAACTAAAAAAGGCGGACATCCGTCGAATGAACGACAGCGGTCCGCCTTTTGAATTATGAATGGGTTCTTCCAATGCACTTTATCAGCAAGCGCCGGCTGCAATGCCTGGCGACGCCCTACTCTTCCAACGCTTAAGCGGTAGTACCATCGGCGCAGTTTGGTTTCACGGCCGAGTTCGGGATGGGATCGGGTGGGTCACAAACGCTATGGTCACCAAGCAATGAAGCAGGCGCTCACTAGTAAAGTGAATTTGGGTTATAATCGATGCCCGTGCAGGGAAATTATCTGGTGTGACTTTAATTATCCACCATTTGTTGACGTGGCTGAAGCTTTCAGCACTGTCATTGATGGTGGGACTTCAAGCGCGAAAAGAGTAATTAGGATTGGTTAGCTTCACGCATTACTGCGCTTCCACACCCAACCTATCAACGTAGTGGTCTACTACGACTCGATGAAATCTAATCTCGAGGGAGGCTTCCCGCTTAGATGCTTTCAGCGGT
>JANOFM010000037.1:0-8347 GCA_031413635.1 Alphaproteobacteria bacterium
TCATGGCCGCGCGTCAGCGCCTCGAACGCGCCGCCGAAACATTCCTCAATCAGGCAAGCGTCGTTGCACCGCATCTGGGTGCGATGCCCGAAGCCGGCGAAGTCTAGCCCTTTCCCCGCCTCCCGCTTGTGATAGCGTGCCCGCCTCGAACTTGAGGTCCGCATGCCGCAATCGAACGCTGATCAAATCGCGTATTGGAATGGCGACGCCGGAAAGCGCTGGGCGAGCCAGCAGACGCGGCTTGACACCATGCTGGCCCCGATCAGTGCGGCGGCTCTGGAAGCGGCAAACGTAATGCCCGGCGAGCACGTTCTCGACATCGGCTGCGGTTGCGGCGAGACCTCGATCAAGTTTGCGGACATCGCGGGCGCCAAGGGCCGCGTCATGGGCGCCGATGTTTCCGCGCCGATGCTGGCGTTGGCAAAACTACGTGCGGGCACATCCCACGCCAACCTCTTCTTCGTCGAGGCCGACGCTGCCGCCCACGCCTTTGAACCCGGCGTCTTCGATCTCTTGTTCTCCCGCTTCGGCGTCATGTTCTTCGCCGACCCCGATGCAGCCTTCGCCAATATGCGCAAAGCGCTCAAACCGGGGGGACGCGTGACCTTCGTGTGTTGGCGCGATTGGCGCGAGAACGAATGGGTCCGCGTGCCCATCGGCGCCGTCCGCCCGCACGTGCCTCAGCAACCGCAGCTGGGGCCGGAAGATCCCGGACCATTTTCCTTCGCGAATCCCGGCCGCGTGCGCCGCATCCTGGCGAACGCAGGCTTCGACGTCATCACGATGAAGCCCTTCGACAGCCACATAATTCTCGGCGGCACGATCGATGACGCCACCGCCCACCTTCAGGAATTTGGACCGATCTCGCGCATGCTCGCCGAAGCCACATCCGCGCAACAGAAGCAAGCAGCCGTCAGTTTGCGCGAGGCGCTGGCACCATTTGCCGGCTCGACGCCGTTCACACTCGGCGCCGCCGTCTGGCTCGTCACCGCAAAGGCTTGAACCTCGTGAACAGCCAAGACTTCTCGAAACTGCTTGACCGCTTTTGCGACGCCGCCTCGCGCGGCGACGGCAAGGCGTTCTCGGAATGCTTCACCCAGGACGGCGTCTATCACGATTACATCTACGGTCCCCACAATGGCCGCTCCTCGATCGAGGACATGCTGGTAAACCTGTTTCATCGCGATGCGGCGGACTACGACTGGCGCATGTTCGATCCGGTCTGCAACGGCGATACCGGTTACGCTTGGTCGCTCTCGAAATTCGTCTCGACCGTTCCCGCCTTCAAAGGCAAAGAGGTCGTTATCGACGGCATGAGCCGCTTCATCCTCAAAGACGGCCTGATCGCCGAATATTTCGAGAGTGTGAACGGCGGCGTCGCCATGGTCCAGCTCGGGGTCGAGGCCCCGCGAATCGAAAAAGTGCTGCGCCGCTGGGCGGGCTGGCTGCGCGAGCGTCCCGCGGTCAAAGCGTATCTGAAGCGTTAATCGCGCCGGTTCGTTACCTGCGTCTTAACGGGAAAAGTACAATCGCTTCAACGAACTTTAAGCGCGGCTAGCGATACTCACCCCACGTCAGAGCCTCACGCATCCCCGCGTGGGACGCCCATCGTTGTTGCGCACGACACATGTTTCAAATCGGCGGCATCGTCTTCGTCTTCGCGACCGTGTTCGGCGGCTATGTCATGGCCGGCGGGCACTTCGAAGTCATTCTGCACGCCCTGCCCTATGAAGGCACGCAGATTTTGGGCGCGGCCATCGGCGCCATGCTGATCGCCAGCGACGGCGTGATGCTGAAAAAGATCGTTGGCGACATGGGCAAAATCATGTCGGGCTCGAAGTGGAAGGAAAAGGATTACATCGACCTTCTCAGCCTATTGTTCCTTCTGACCAAGACGATGAAATCCAAGGGCATGATCGCGCTCGAGCAGCACATCGAGAAACCCGAAGAATCGACGATATTCGCGAACTACCCGAGGATCATGAAGGATCACTTCGCGCTCGACTTCATCTGCGACACGATCCGCATGATGACCATGAGTCTCGAAGATCCCCATCAAGTCGAAACCGCGATGGAAAAACTTCTCGAGAAACACCATCACGAGGCCAGCGTGCCCGCGATCGCCATGCAGAACATGGCCGACGGCATGCCGGCGCTCGGCATCGTCGCCGCCGTGTTGGGTGTTATCAAAACCATGGGCTCGATCACCGAGCCGCCCGAAATTTTGGGTGAGATGATCGGCGGCGCGCTTGTCGGGACGTTTTTCGGCGTCTTCATGGCCTATGGCTTCATCGGCCCGGTCGCCTCGCGCCTGAAATCGGCTTACGACGAGGAAGCCCTATTCTATCACGTGATCCGGGATATTTTGGTCGCCCACCTGCACGGCAACGCGGCGCAAGTCTCGGTCGAAATCGGCCGCGGCAGCGTACCCAGCCACTTCCAGCCGAGCTTCAGCAAACTGGAAGAAGCACTCAACAACCTGCCGGCCGTGAAGTAAGATAACCCGTCCTAACGCAGTGCCTTCAGCAAACGCGACGCCACATAAGTCGCCAGCGCGCCGCAAAACACGGCCGCCGCGCACAACCAGTCGACCGGCAGATCGACGCCCAAGACGACCAACGTCGTCACACCTAACCCGGCGAATTGCGGCGTCTTCATAGCGCGCCCCTCGGCTTTTTCCCCACTACTTAGTCTAGCCTGCCCGGCCGCGCGCGCCCAGCATGGTTGGCTTTAGGGTTAAGCCGTCCTATTTCTGGTCCGATTCGCAGCCGGAGCTCCGCACATGCAATTGATCATCAACAACGTCTTGCCCCCGGACGATGTCGCGAAGGTGACGGATCGAATGAGCGCCCTGCGCTTCGTCGACGGTACGGCGACGGCGGGCTGGCATGCAAAGCTGGTCAAGAACAACCAGCAAATCGATCGTACACAACCCGACTACGCGCCGCTCAACAAGGCGGTGACCGAAGCGATCATGCGCAATTCGACATTTCGCATGGCCGCGCGACCGCGCCACACCACACCACTGTTATTCAGTCGCTACCGGGACGGCATGGAGTACGGCACCCACGTCGACGATCCGGTGATGTACAACATCCGCAGCGACATCTCCTTCACATTGTTCCTCGCCGAACCTTCGAGCTATGACGGCGGCGAACTCGTGATGGAAACGCCCGGCGGCGAGCAAGCCTACAAACCGGCCGCCGGCCAGATGATCATCTATCCCTCGACGACGCTGCACCGCGTGACGCCCGTGACCAGGGGCGAACGCATCGCTGCCGTAGGCTGGTGCCAAAGCTACATTCGCGAAGCCGACCGCCGCGAAATCCTTTACGACCTCGACATCGCCAGACGCGGCGTCTTCGACAAGGAAAAAAAATCGCGCGAGTTCGACCTCATGTCGCGCTGTCACGCGAATCTGATGCGCATGTGGGCGGACGGCTAGTCCCAAAAAACATTGTCATCCCGGGCGTTAGCTGAGGCCAATCGCGAAGCAATTGGTTGCGAAGCTTGCGACCCGGGACCCAGGAGCGATGGGATCACTCCGTATCGAACTTGATCCCCTGCGCCAGCGGCAGCGCGTTCGAATAGTTCACCGTCGCCGTTTGCCGCCGCATATAAGCCTTCCACGAATCGGAGCCGGACTCGCGGCCGCCACCGGTTTCTTTTTCGCCGCCGAACGCGCCGCCGATCTCAGCCCCGCTCGGCCCGATATTGACGTTGGCGATGCCGCAATCGCTGCCGCCCGCCGCCACAAATCGTTCCGCTTCCTGCATGTCGCGCGTAAAAATGCACGACGACAGGCCCTGCGTTACGCCGTTCTGCAGCGAGATCGCCTCGTCGAAGTCGCGATAGGCGAGCACATAGAGGATCGGCGCGAACGTCTCGTGCTTGACCACCTCGCTCTGCGCCGGCATCTCGACGATCGCGGGGCTCGCGTAATAGGCGTTCGGGAATCGCTCGGACAGCGCTCGCGCTCCGCCATGCACTTTGCCGCCTTGCGCTTTTGCTTGGCTGAGCGCGCTCTGCATGCCGTCGAACGCCATCTTGTCGATCAAAGGTCCGACCAGCGTTCCAGTCTCAAGCGGATTGCCGATCTTGATCGCGCCGTAGACCGACTTGAGCCGCGCCACTAACTGATCGCGCACGGAAGTATGCACGATCAAACGGCGCAACGACGTGCAGCGCTGCCCCGCTGTGCCCACCGCCGCGAACGTGATCGCACGTTCGGCCAGCTTCAAATCGGCCGACGGCGCGACGATCATCGCATTGTTGCCGCCGAGTTCGAGCAGCGAGCGCCCGAGCCGCGCGCCCACGACCGGCGCCAACGCCTTGCCCATGCGCGTCGAGCCCGTCGCCGAGATCAGCGGCACGCGCGCATCCGCCGCCAACTGCTCGCCGACGGCGCGCCCGCCTTGAATGACTTGCGACAAGTCCTTCGGCGCATCGCCGAACCGTGCCGACGCGCGTTCGAACAATTTCTGCGTCGCCATCGCCGTGAGTGGTGTTTTCTCCGACGGCTTCCACAGCACCGAATCGCCGCACACGATGGCGAGGGCCGCATTCCACGCCCACACCGCGACCGGGAAATTAAAAGCGCTGATCACGCCGACGGGGCCCAGCGGATGCCACGTCTCCATCATGCGATGGCCGGGACGTTCCGAGGCGATCGTCAAACCGTAGAGCTGGCGCGACAGACCGACCGCGAAATCGCAAATGTCGATCATCTCCTGAACTTCGCCAAAACCCTCTTGCAGGATCTTGCCCGCCTCGAGCGTTACCAACCGGCCCAGCGCCTCTTTGTTGGCGCGCAGCTCCTCGCCGAACAAACGCACCAACTCCCCACGCCGCGGCGCCGGAACCTCGCGCCAGGCATGAAATGCAACGACCGAAGCGGCGATCTTCGCCTCGACGTCGGCGGGCGTATCGCTGCGTACGCGCCCGATCTCGGCGCCATCGACCGGACTCTTGACGATCAAATCGCCGCGCGAAACGTCTTCGCTCGAAATGCCCAGCGCCTTCAGCGTCTCGGATATCATGCTCGTTCCTCCAATCAATGCTTGCTTTGCGCGGATTTTCGAATGCCGGTCAGAGTCGACGTCGGCGAAATCGCGTCGGGCTCCGTGATGATCTCGATCAGGGCCGGCCGCCCCGAGGCCAGCGCCTCGTCGAACGCCGGCTTGAACGCCGCCGTCGTGCGCACCGTCGTACTCCAAAACCCGAACGCTTTCGCATAGGCGGCAAAGTCGGGGTTCTTCAGATCGGTCCCGATCACGCGGCCCGGATACTCGCGCTCTTGATGCATGCGGATCGTGCCGTACATACCGTTGTTGAACACAAGGATGATGACGCCGAGATCGTATTGCGCAGCCGTCGCCAATTCCTGCCCGTTCATTAGAAAGCAGCCGTCGCCCGCGCAGCACACAACCACGCGATCCGGATAAAGCGCCTTCGCCCCGATCGCCGCCGGCACGCCGTAGCCCATCGCCCCGCTGGTCGGCGCAAGCTGCGTATTGAAGCGCTTGTGCAAATAGAACCGGTGCAGCCAACCGGCATAATTGCCCGCGCCGTTCGTCAGAATCGCATCGTCGGGCAACCGCTCGTTCAACCACGCGAAAATCTCCGATGGATTGACCGCGCCGGCAACCGCAACCGGGCGCACGAACGCCTCATACTCCGCGCGCGCGCCCTTGGCCCACTCGCGCCAGCGGATCATCGCCGGCGGCCGCGTCGTCGCGGCAGCCTTCGCGAACGCTTCGATGCCCGATGGAATGCCAAGCTCCGCCTGATAGACCCGGTTCAACTCCTCGGCGCCGGGATAGACATGAACCAAGCGCTGCGCCGGAACCGGCGGCGCAAGGCGCGTATAGCCGTTCGTCGTCATCTCGCCGAGCCGCGGTCCGATCGCCATCAACACATCCGCTTGCGCAATGCGCGCGCCAAGCTTCGCATCGATGCCGATACCCATATCGCCGGCATAAAGCGGATGGCGGTTGTCCAACCGGTCCTTGCCGCGGAACGACGTCACCGCGGGCAAATTCCAAACCTCCAAGAAACGACGCACCTCGTCGCACGCCTTGGCCGTCCAGCCGCCGCCGCCCAAAATGGCGAGCGGCCGCTCCGCCGATGACAAAATCTCGACGAGCTTGGCCATGTCTTCGCCGCGCGGCGCCGCCTCGACGCGCACGTAAGGACGGCTGTCGAGCGCTTCCATGCACTCGGTCAGCATGTCCTCCGGCAACGCCAACGCCACAGGCCCTGGCCGTCCGCTCACCGCCGTATGGAATGCCCGCGACACGAATTCCGGCACGCGGTCGGCGGACGGAATCTCCGCCACCCACTTCGTCAGCGGCCCCAGCATGCGGCGATAGTCGATTTCCTGGAACGCCTCGCGCTCCGTCTGATCGCGCGCCACTTGCCCGATGAACAAAATCATCGGCGTCGAATCCTGAAACGCCGTGTGCAAACCGATGCTCGCATGCGTGGCGCCCGGTCCCCGCGTGACGAAGCAGATGCCGGGCTTGCCGGTCAGCTTACCGTAAGCCTCGGCCATGTTGGCCGCACCCGCCTCGTGCCGGCAAGTGATGAGCCGAATCGCATCGCGCGCATCGTGCAGTGCATCGAGCACGGCAAGGTAACTTTCCCCCGGCACGCAAAACGCCAGATCGGCGCCGTGAATCTTCAACTGGTCGACAAGAATCTGCCCGCCGGTCCGAAGATTGCTCAAAGAGAAACTCCTTATGCGTAGACGCGCCCAAACCGGTTGGCGAGGAACGCTTTCAGATCGGCCTGTTCCTGCCGCACGAAACCCGCCTTCGGCAGCTTGCCCGCCACCATCATATCGACCATGGCGCAAATGCCGGCGGCGGTCGTGATCTGGATGGCGCTCATCAACTTGCCTTCGATCTCGTGCGCATAGACTTTCTTGGCATAGCTTTCTTGCGTCAGATTGCCGTGCTGCTGCCCCGACACCGTCACGAACACCAACACCACGTCTTGATACGTGATCGGGATCGCTTTTTCGAGCACGTCTTTCAAAATGTCGCGCCGCTGCCCCAAGCGCAGATCGCGCACCAGCGTCTTGATGATGTCGCGGTGCCCGGGATAGCGCACGGTCTTGTAGTTCAAATTCTCCACTTTACCCTGCAGGGTCTCGCACAGCGTGCCCAACCCGCCCGAAGTGTTGAACGCCTCGTAATCGATCCCGTCGAGCGAGAAATGCTCGGACTCTTCCAAGGCCGGCGTCTCGCGCAACTGGCCGTCGACGATCGCCTCGCACGGATTGCAATACTCGTTGATCAACCCGTCCGTCGACCACGTCAGATTATACTTCAACGCATTCGTCGGATAGACCGGCAGCGCACCGACGCGCATGTTCACGTCGCGCAAGCTTTCGAATTTCTTGGTCATGTCGTGCGCGACGATCGAAATGAACCCCGGCGCCAAGCCGCATTGCGGCACGAACGCGGTGTCGGCGCCCTGCGCCAGTTTCTTCACCACGCGCGTGCTTTCGACATCTTCCGTCAGGTCGAAATAATGCGCGCCCGCGTCCTTCGCCGCGCCCGCGATCACCGGCGTCAAATGATAAGGCATCGCACTGACGACGATCTCATGCCCCTTCATGGCAGCGCGCAGCGCCGCCGGATCGGCCACGTCCAAAATCTGCGTCTTCACGTTCTTCGTGGGCAGACGCTTCAGACTGTCGCCGTCTTTGTCGGCGACCGTGATCTGATAGTCGCCGGTGCCGCCGAGCATGGCTGCAATCGCGCTGCCGATCTTGCCGCCGCCGAGAAGAATGAGCTTCACCATGGGTGCCTCCTGAAATCCGTGAATTGGCGGACGCTACCCCCAATTTCCGCCGCTTTGCAGCGTTCAAACCGTCGAAAATACGCTTTTAACTTGCCAAATCGACGGCGCAGCCGTCATATTGACGGGTATGGCCCAACTCGACAAAACCGACCGCGATCTCCTGGCACACCTGCGCACCGACGCACGCGAGTCGGTGTCGTCGCTCGCCCGCAAACTCGACCTCGCGCGCTCCACGGTGCAGGAACGCATCGCGAGATTGGAGCGCGCCGGCGTGATCGCCGGCTACACGATCCGCAGCGGCGAAGACTACGCCGAACGCCAAATCGCCGCCCACGTCATGATCAGCGTCGATCCCAAACTCGCCGCCAGCCTAACCGCCGATCTCAAGAAGATGCCCGAGGTCCGCACGCTTTCGGCCATCAGCGGCACCTTCGACATGATGGCCGAAATCGCCGCCGAAACGACGGCCAGAATCGACGCCGTCCTCGACGCGATCGGCCATCTGAAGGGCGTGCAGAAGACGATGTCGTCGATCGTG
>JANOFM010000038.1:0-32115 GCA_031413635.1 Alphaproteobacteria bacterium
GCGCCGAGGCCGAGGCTTGCCGCCACTTTTATCGTGTCCCTGTTTGTGCAGGCCATCCACATCGGCGGGTGCGGGCTTTGCACCGGTTTCGGCAACACGTTGCGGCAGGGCATTTTGAAATATTTGCCCTCGAAGCCCGGATAGGGGTCCATGACCATCATGTTGGCGATCTGCTCTCCCGCCTCGATCGCCATGGCGCGCTTTTCCTTGGCGGGGATCGCAAAGCCGCCGAGTTCGAGGCGTGTCGCGCCCTCGCCGATGCCGAAATCGACGCGGCCGTCCGACATGATGTCGAGCGTGGCCAGCCCCTCGGCCGTGCGCGCGGGGTGATTGTAGTTCGGGATCACCTGGCGGATGCCGTGGCCCAGGCGGATGCGCCTCGTGCGCGCGGCGGCGCTGGCCAAGAACACTTCGGGCGCGGAGGAATGCGAGTATTCGTCGAGGAAGTGATGCTCGACCTCCCAGGCGTAGTCGTAGCCGAGCCGGTCGGCGAGTTCGACCTGGGCGAGGGCCTCGTGGAACAGGCGGCGTTCGTCGCCGGGGGCCCAGGGCTTGGGCAACTGCATTTCGTAGAAGACGCCGAATTTCATGGGGAGGCCTCAATGTCGTGGTGAGGCAGTATGGTGAGCTTAGAAACTTCAGCACAAGCGCGCATTCACGGGGCGATGGCCAAGCGCGGCAATAACTCACCAGGAATGTGGTATAATATGTTTCAAGTGGAAGTTTGGCCTTGCAGCCAGCGAGCCACCCAAGCCGGGCGAACCAGAACCCGGGAAAGGAGTAAAACAAATGAAGCCTGAAACATGGAGGGTTCGGATACCGGCGTTGAGAACGGTAACCCACCTTCTCCCCAACGGGGTTCGCAATCGAGTCCCAGACGAGCAAGTGCACCGAGAGTACGAACTTCGCGAATGTGAAGACGGGTGGCTTGAGTTGTCGCCGATCGACGAGCCAAACAAGGTTTATCGCTTGCCTGAGTCCGACATCGTCCAATACTTCGTTAACAAGGACATCAAGCGTGTCGACGGCCTAGCCTGGCCGTAGGCACTACCCGGGCAACCGCTCAACCGTCGGTATCCCCTCCGGCACGCGGTGGAACGGTTGCTTGTCGCAGGTGTAGATCGCCATTCTCGGTGCGAACACTTTTGGGTCGTCGAGCGAGCCACTTTCAGGATCACCGCCGGGAAGCCCGGGGCGCGGGTGACGACGTGGGTGCCGCCGCGCGGTCGATCCCCTACGTGTCACACAATGTCGGGATGCATGAGCTTGATAGGCACGCGCCCCCGCTTGCGGTAGATGGCGAAATCGGAGTCGAGCGTCATCACCGTGTGGCGGTCGTAGAGTTCGGCCATTCGAACGATGCAGGCGTCGGCCAGCGACATGGGCGTGTCCCGGTACTTGCGCAGCAGCGCCCGCAGCTCGGCGGCGTGGTCCTGGACGGCGAACGCGACGTGCAGCGCGCCGTTCGCGACGAGTTCGAGCAGCGCGTCCTGCGCATTGGGAAAGCGTGCCAGCAGATAGCAGGCTTCCGCCAACACGGGTTCGCAGACGAGGAGCGCCGCCTCCTCCTCATCGAGGCGTTCGGTGGCCCACGCGTGGTGGCGTTCGGAACGGTCGAAGAAGGCGACCAACGGCCCCGTGTCAACGACCACGGGCACCGCGGCCGAACCCCTTCAAGTGCGCCGGATTGTGCCCAAGATCGCGCACGCCGGAATCGACCATGCCGCGGGCGCGCTTCATCAGGCCGGCCAAGCGCGGCTTGCGCTGTCCCTTTGGCGGCGCGGCGAGAACGAGACGCAGCCCCTCCTCCACCAGGTCCTTGAGCTTGTGACCGCGCATGGCGGCTTCCGCCTTGGCGCGGCGGTAGAGTTCGTCGGGAACTTCAATCGTGGTTTTCATGACCGCTCACCTCACGCACCCATAAAACCATAAAACCATATTTCCGGCAAGCCGAGAAGCGGCGCAGCGGTTGCTGCCGCGTTAATGCCCTACCCCGGCAGCCGCTCGAACGCGCGCACGCCTTCGGGGATGCGGTGGAACGGTTGCTTGTCGCAGGTGAAGATTGCCATTTTCGGTGCGAACACTTTCGGATCGTCGAGCGATCCCACTTTTAGGATCACCGCCGGAAAACCTTGTGGGCGGGTGACGACGTGGGTGCCGCATTCGGAGCAGAACTCGCGCGTCACCGGACGTTCGAGGTCTTTGCGGGCGAACTGCTTCGGCGCGCCCTTCGTGTATTTGAAGCCCGGGATCGGCATCGCCATGAAGAGGTTCGGGCTGCCGCCGGCGATGTATTGGCATTCGCGGCAGTGGCACTGGGCCTGCATCATCGGCTCGCCCTCCGCTTCGTAGCGCACCGCTTTGCAGTAGCAGCCGCCTTCGAGTTTCATGGGACACGTCCTTGTTGTTTCGCCGAGTCCGCCGCGTTCGGGATACATGCTAATGGCGGCGTCAGACCTTCGCCAGGCGTTGTTGCATCCATTCGACCGCCGCCTTGAGGGCTTCGACCACGGTCTTGATGGCGTTGGCGGCAGGTTCGCCGATGAGGCCGCTCAAGTCCACGTTCTGCCAGGCGGCGGCGACGGTGCCCACGACGACCAGCAGAAGCGCGCCGAATACGATCCGAGGGATCGGCCCCATCGCGCGGAACCAGAGGTAAAGGATCTGCGTGACGATGGCGAGCGCGAGGGCGGCGTAGAAATAGGCTTTCGGGACTTCGAGATTCGCCGCTTCGGCAAGCAAAAGCGCCCCGATGAGGACCAGGAAATTCAACGCCACCAGCTTGACCGTCACGTGGCGGTCGATGAAGTTCGAGATCGGGTTGACGAGCACGACCATGACGAGCGTCGCGGTCAGGACGGCGGCGACCATCACCTCGATGTGTTTGGCGATGCCGATGGCGGCGATGACGCTGTCGAGCGAGAAGATCAGATCGAAGAACGCTATCTGAAGGATCGTTACGGCGAAGGCGGCGCGCCAGGGGCGAAAGCCCACCTTCGCCGCGGCGTGGGCGTCGCCGAAAAGTACTCTGATTTCCGCCAACGCCTTGACGATCAGGAATAGGCCGCCGATGCCGAACACCAACTGGCGCGGGGTGACGGTCAGCGCGGGAAAGCCCGGCACCTTCAACGCCGTTTCCAGATGCGAGATCCAGAACAGCGAAAACAACAACAGCAGGCGCGTCGATACCGCCGCAATAAGGCCGATGCGACGGGCGAGCGGGCGTTGATGCTCGGGCAATCTGCCGGCCAGGATTGCGATCAGAACGAGATTGTCGCCGGCCAGAACGATTTCGAGGAAGGTAAGGGTGAGATAGCTCGCGACATGTTCGGTCTGAAGAAGTTCCAAAAGCGGCATACTGTTCCCCTACGCGGATCGCCGCGGTGCCACACATCAAGCCACAGTTTCCGGCGGCCCGCTACTCGCGCCTTGGGCGCAACGGGCCGCCGGCTGCACCACCGAGAGACGAAAAAACTGTCGACGGTTTGTGACTTTGCAATGGATTGCGACTTTCCGCGGCGCGGCGCGAACACGTTGGGCATTCTAGCGGCGCGTTGTTGCGAGACGGCGCGCGCGGATGCGTTCGATTTCGCCGCGCAAGTGCTTTTCGAAATAGGCGTCGCAACCAAGGCAGACGTTGGCGACCGCGCGGCCCTTCGGGTCGGTGACGGAGGAGGCGGCGCGGTAGTCTTCGCGCGTCCAGCCCGTTGTTTCGCCCATCGCTTCGGGATCGCCGGCGTTGATCGCTTCGAAAGCCGGATGGCCTTTCAGGCTGTCGAGGATGTTGGTGAGGCGTTCCTCGGTGAGGTTGCCCAAGGGCGACTTCGTTTTTAAGCAACACGGATAGATCGAACCGTCGGGCTCGATGGCGACCTCCGATCCGGCTCGGCCGTAGTTCAGGAAGTTTTTTCCGCCGCTCCAGCGGGCGCAGAAATTCGTCTCGTACGTCGCGTTCGATAGGCCGTTCGCCCAGGCGCGGCCGCGCGGCCAGAGTTCGCCGATCCATAATTCGGGTTGTGCGCCGAAGAAGAGGAAGAACGGGCCGTCGCCGAGATTTTCGCGGTGCGCGTTCGGGGTTTTGAGGCGCGGGTCGCGGGCGCCGCCGAGACCGATTTCCGTCGCGCCGAACGGCGCCATCATGGCGCGGATGCGATCCATCAGTTCGAATTTTTTGTCGCCTTCGAGGCCGACGTGATAATCGTCGATGCTGGCGATCGCGATGGTGCCGACGCCGCGCTTGAACATTTCGCCGATGTGTTCGGGTTGCAGGATATCGCCGGTTGTTTGCACGGACACTTGCGGAGCGGCGTCGCCCCAGCGTTCGCGGATGGCGTCGAGTGCCGGATAAAACAATTCCTCGCGCACGCCGTCGATCAAGAGTTCGCCGCCGGCGAGGACCAGGAGGCTGCGTTTGCGGCGGCCCTTCGCGTCGAGATAGGTCATGTCGTCGGGCAGGTTTTTGAGCACGGCGCGATAGGTGCGCTGTCCCTGCCCCACCACGCGCTTGAGTTCATCGCGGACGTAGGGGCGGAAGCGATCGTCGTAGCAATGACGGCACTTGCGGTGGCAGGCCCAGGTTAAAACCCAGTAGAGCGCTTCCATGCTTGTTCAAGGACTCCAAGCGAATACGGCGATATCTTCTAAGGTGCCAGGGCGGCCAGAATCGGTCCGCCGTCGCGTTGCTGTATCAGAATCGCGGCTCTAAGATTCTCGCCCTTGGGCGGGGGCACGCGCAGCGTTTGGGCTTGGCCCGTCCACGCGCCGAGACTTACGAGTTCGCGCACAATATTCGTGTGCGGCAAAGTTCGACCGCTGTTCTCGCCGACCTGCACCGGCACGCTCATCGTGCGAGGATCGTAGCGCACGAGCCAGATGACGGCGGGCATACGCGGCGGCGGCGCAGCGCGGATGGAGAATTCGTTTCCGGCGAACGACAGAGGCGATGTCGGAATGCGCCCGGCGCGTGCAATCGCGGCCGCGAGTTCGCCGTCGTCGATGCCCGTCAAATCTTGCCGGCCGTTGAGCACGACTTGCGGCGTGTAGACGTTTCCATTGTGAAGCCCGCGGGCGTAGTCGTACTGGCGGTTGGTGAATTCGTCGCGGGCAAATGTGTCCCGCCAGCCCAACCTATCCCAATAGGTGACGGCGAAACTCAGGGCCAACACATCGCCGCGTGCGGCCAATGCGTTGACGTTCGCGTTCGCGGGCGGGCAAGACGAGCAGCCTTGACTTTGGAATAGTTCGACGACGACGCGCTCGCCCGCTGCGTTTGCGGCGAGCGGCGTCACGGCGAGCGTCATCGCGGCAAGGGTCGCGACGGCCGTTTTCAATGCGGTATTCATCGTTGGCTCCTTACGCCGCGACGCGGAGGCGTTGCAGGAGGCGGTGCGTTTCCTTCACGGTGGGGCGCGATTTGGCGCGGAGGCCCAAAACATCGGCGACCGCGGTGTGGCTTCCCGCGCGCAAGCAGGCGTCGATCCAGGTTTGAGTGAAGACGTCGCGTTGGGCGTGGCTGCCGCCGATGAGGCGGAGGCGCGGCAGTACCGAGCCGATGAGGTCGGCTGCAATCGCGTAGCGTCCCTCGGCGTAGGCGACGAGGCCGCGGGCGCAAGGGTTGGCGATGCTGTCCCAGACGCCGCTGTCGTCTTTGTCGCCGCGCCGCGCCATCGAAGCGAGGAAATCCTTCACTTCGGCTTTGCGGCCGCCGCGGGCGAGCGCATAGACGAAATGCAGATCGTGGAACGGCAAGATGTGCTCGTGCCAACGCTCGACGACTTTGGCCACGACCGGGTTCCAGCGCGTGCCGACATACGTGCCGCGCAGTTCGAGGCGCCAGAGGGCCGAGATCGCGCCGATTTGCTCCTGCGCGAATTCGGGCCATTCGCCCCAGAGATGATCGTCGAAGATTTGCAGCGCGCGCACCGGTTCGTCGCGGTCGAGATGGAACAGCGCCAAGTGCCAGTAATTGTGCTCGCGGATGAAGATGGAGCGGTCGGCCCAAGTTTGGGCGTGATCGTTCAGAAAGGCGATACCTTCGTCGACGCGGCCTTGTGTTTCCATGACGTGGGCGATGGCGTGCTGGGCCCAGGGTTCGGAGCGTTTGAGGGCGAGCGCTTGGAGGCCGGCCTCCTCGGCCATCTCCAAATCGTTTGTTTGTTCGTGGCCGAAGGCGAGCATGCCCCAGGCCTCCGCGGTGCCGCGATGGGCCGGCATGATGTCTTTGGCCGTGTCGCACATGGTGGCGGCGTCGCCGAGATTGAAGGCAAGATACTGCGCCCATTTGGCCGCGACGATGTCGGCGGGGTGTTCGGCGACGAGGCCACGCAGGCGCTTGATCGCCGACTTCGTGTTGCCGCGCCACCAATCGTGGACGGCTTGGACGAACGTTTGTTCGCGATGGGATGCGTCGCGAGCGGTCTTGCGGGCCCGCGTCAGATGCAGGCGCGCCTTCCTGAAACCGGACGAGGCTTCGAGCGCCATGTGGACGGCGGCGGCGTGGGCGTTGACCATGGCGCAATCGGGGTCGGCTTCGGCCGCGGTGAAGATCGATCGGACGTGGGTGCCGTAGCCGATCCAGTCGGCGGCGTACATATTGTACGCCGCAACTGTCGCGGGGTGGTCCGTTGTAAGCGTGAGGTCGTGAGCGTCTTTGGTCATGGCGGAAGCGTCGCCCTCAGCGCGGTTAATGTGAAGGTATTGAGTCGATAGCCGGTGTGTCGTTCAGTTCAGGACGCGTGTTAGTTGAGGACGCCGGGCCAATTCTTGTCGGCCTTGGCGATGAAACCCGGAATGTCTGTCTCCCATTTCGCTTGCACGCCTTTGTCGTAGTTCAGATAGAGCTTGCCGCCCACGATCTTCCAAAGCAGCGGATCGCCCGAGGCCGTACCGCCTTGCGCGACCGCCCAAGCGCAATAGCCGCCATATTGCGGCGCGTAGGCGGTTGGGTTCGCTTTGAAGGCGTCGAGATTTTCCTTGGAGGCAAAGCGCCAGGTTGCGCCCTTGTATTCGGTCGCGAAGGCGGCGGTGCCCTCGACGGGCTTGCCGGCTCTGAAATAGGCGACGGCGTCGTAGCCGCCGACGGCGAGCGATGAGAATGTGCCGGTGTAGACGTCGGCGGAGCGGGCAAAGGCTGTACCCGTTGAAAACAGGCTCAAGGTGAGGGCCGCGGCTGCGGCGGCAATGAACGAAACGGCGGAATTCATAGGGTTTCTCCCGGCTGGTCGGTGGTCTCGTTCACCAATTCGCCCAGGGGCCCATGAAAGTTTCGCGATCACAGCGACGTGATCGCCGGAACTTTCCGGGTGCGCGCAACGAATACTCTAGCGACGCGCTCGGCACCCCCTTTGAGGCCATGGCAGAAACGAACATCATTGACGGCGGATGGGTTTTCGCGATCATCGCGGCGCCGCGCAGGCCCGCGCGTCTCGGGCCCGCGCTCGTCATTCCGTTTCCCGAGAGACGAACATTGCCCGAGCCCAAGGCGGACAGTATCGAGACTTCGGGCGAAACGCCGACGGCGCGTTGGCAACGGCTGATGGTCGCGGCGCAAGCGGGCGATCAGCGGTGCTACGCCGTGTTGCTGCAGGAGGCCGCGAAATTCGTGCGCGTGATCGCGCGGCGCTATCACGCCGACGGGGGCGCGGTCGAAGACGTGGTTCAGGAAACGCTGTTGAGCGTTCATCGCATTCGCCACACTTACGAACCGGGACGGCCGGTGGAACCTTGGATCGCGGCCATCGCCAAGGCGCGCGCGATCGATGCGCTTAGGGCGCGCAAACGGCGTGCGGCGGTCGAGCAGGATATTTCGCCCGAAGCGATGGAAGGCGTGACCGACGGCGCCCGGCGCGCGGACGATCGACTGTCGGCGCATTCCGATATCGCGACGGCGATGGAGACGCTGTCGCCGGGCCAGCGCGCGGCCGTGCGCCTGCTGAAGATCGATGAGTTGACTTTGAGCGAAGCTTCGCGCGTCAGCGGCCAGTCGGTTCCGGCGCTGAAGTCGCTGTTGCATCGCGCCATGCTGTCGCTGCGCGCAAGCTTGAAGGGCGGGCGCGATGCGTGACGATACCGATGCGCTGATCGAGAAACTGGCGCGCGATGGTGCGCCGGTGAAGGCGCTGCCGCCGCCGTTGGTGCGCGCGGGCACCTTCATCGCGATTTCGTTTGCGGTGATGGGAGTGGTTGCGGCGTTTGCAGGCGACATCGACGCCGTTTGGTCCAACCTCGCCGACTTGGCTTTCGCGGCGTCGCTTGCCGGGGCGCTGATCGCCGGCGTCGCTGCGATCTTTGCCGCGGTCGTGCTGTCGGTGCCCGGGCGATCGGCGTCGTGGGGGCTGTTGCCCCTGCCCGGCGCGTTGCTGTGGCTCGCGGGTAGCGGCGTCGAGTGTCTTCAATCGGTTGCCGCGTCCGGGTGGGGCGATGGCGATCCGTTTGCGAGTGCCGCGTGTTTCCGGTTCATCGCGACCGTCGGCGTGCCGCTGGCGTTAGGCCTGTACTTCTTGCTGCGGCGCTCGGTGGCGACACATCTGACCGGCGTGACGGCGCTGGCGGGTCTGGGTGCCGCGATGTTGGCGGCGGCTTTGCTGCAGTTCATGCATGCGCATGGTGCCAACCCGGTCGATCTCGCGACGCATATCGTGGCGGTGAGCCTGCTGATGGTTTTGATGATGACGCTCGGGCGTCGCGCTTTGGAGGGCAAGTAGGTGGTGCAACGGCGCGTCAGTTCCATTCGAGATCGAATCGCGCAGTTGTCGTTCGCCGGCATCGGGCTGTTCGCATCATATGCGCCCGTCGAGGCAATGGATATCGGCGCAAAGGAAGAGGCGCGTCTCGCCGCCGGCGATGTCTTGCTCGACGTGGCACGCGACGACACCTCTCACGCCGCGCGGGTTGCCGCCGTCGTCGATATCGGCGCGCCGCCGGATGTGGTGTGGGCGGCGATGATCGACTGCGAGGGCGCGCCGAAGTTCGTGCCCAGTCTCATCAGTTGCAAAATATTGGAGAGCGATCCCGCCGGTGCCTGGGACGTTCGCGAACACATGATCGATTGGGCATGGTTTCTGCCGACGATCCGAAATGTTTTTCGCTCGGATTATGAACAGATGCGCCGCCTTCGCTTTCAACGCGTCGGCGGCGATCTGAAGGAGTCCGCCGGCGAATGGCGGCTCCATCCTTTGCGCGAAGGCAAGGCCACGCGCGTGTTCTACGCAGGCCGCATGGCACCCAACGGTTGGATTCCGACGGCGCTCGTTCGCGATCAGATGAGGGAGGATATTCCCAAGGTCCTCACCGCATTGCGCCGCGAGTGTCTTGCCCGCGGCAAGAAGTAGGCGGGCGTCCAGGTGCTGGCGGTCGCCGTCATCATTCCAACGCTGAACGAGGCGGACCAGATCGGGGACTTGCTTGCGGCACTCGACGCGCACGATTTCAAGGAACGCATCGTCGTCGACGGCGGCAGCGTCGATGGCACGCAGAGCATCGCGGCCCGACATCGTGGAGTTAGCGTCATTGGGTCTTCACGCGGACGCGGCGCGCAACTGAACGCGGGAGCCCGCGCCGCGAGCGCCGAAATTCTGTTGTTCCTTCATGCAGACACGCGCCTGGAGCCCCGCGCTTGCGAAACGATTTGCCTGGCGCTCGCCGACACGCGAAACGCCGGCGGTTGCTTTCGCCTGCGCTTCGACAGGCATCACCCGGCGCTTGCCCTCTATTCGTATTTCAGCCGCTTCGACTCGTTCTTCACGACATTCGGCGACCAAGCCTATTTCACACGCGCAGTGGCATTCCGAGACTGCGGCGGTTTTCCCGAGTGGCCGTTTCTGGAGGACGTCGAACTCCGCCGCCGCCTTCGCCGCAGGGGCCGCTTCGTCAAACTGAATTCCACAGTCGTGACATCGGCGCGACGCTTCGCGGCCGAGGGTGTCTTCAAGCGTCAGGCTCTTAACATGGCCGTGTTGATGCTGCACCTCGCGGGCGTGCCGGCGACCAGGCTCGCTCGGTTTTATGCCGCGAGATCCGGCAAGGCCGCTAAACGCTAGAGCGTGGTGCAGTGCGCGCAAGCGACTATGCGAGGCGCGGTTGCGGCAAGGCTCCACACATAAGATATTGTGTCCTGCCATATTCCGGTGACGGCTGCGAACACGTGGCAGCGAGGCTCGGCATCTACTGCGTTTGCAGCATTTCGCCGGTGATCGCGTAGGCGCCGTCGAGCCAGGCGACGACTTCTTTTGCGGCCGGATGGTCGTGCGCCGCCCAGCGGGTGCGCAGCTTGGCGGCGCGATCTCCCAAATGGTCGAGGCCGATGTCCTGCAGCGCGATGAGATCGGATTCGAACATCTGCGCCAACTTTTCACCGGCAATGTCGCGCGCGGCCGCGCGGAAAGCGAGCATGTAGTTGTAGCGATCGCCTTGCGCGTAACTGTCGATCAAGGTGAGCGCGGGAATGCAGCTGAGGCGCGGTTGGAGCGCGGGGTTGATGGCATGGGCCGCGACGTGAGGCGCGATGGTCGCCGGCCTGCCCGTGAAGCCGCGCAGGTGCAGAAAGCGCGACATGCGCGGGCCGTCGTTGACGGGGTAGTTGTCCCAGAGAAACGGTTTGCGGCGCAGGCGCTGTTCGACGTCTTGCAGATGGCCCGGTGAAATAGCGCGGGCGCAGACTTCCTCGCCGGTCCAGAAAACATGCACGGCGGGATCGAGCAGGCGGCCGAGCTGCTGCAAATAGTCCGCCGGGCGATTGCCGAAGACGCGATCCAAGATGCAATCGTCGGTGTAATAAGACGGGCACATGATCAGGCGCGAGGCGCGCGTGCAGCCCGACACGAACTCGACGATGCGGGCCTGACGGTCGGCGAGGTCGGGAATGTCGCCACGCATGTCGTCGAACAGGATTGCGAGATCGTCGAGGCCGAGCGTGTCGAGCGTCGCGATGCGTACGCGCAGTGCTTCGCGTGCTTCGTCGTCGAAGTTGCGGAAGATTTCGTAGGGACTGAGACCCACGCCGAAGCGCACGCCGGCGGCGCGGCAGGCGGCGGCGAAGGCGCGTAGGTCCTCCCACACAATTTTGGGGTGCGCCTCGCGCCAGCGGCGGCGAAGGTACTCGTCGCCCTTGGGGGCGTAGTGGAAGAAGCCGTAGCCGCGCGTGCTCAGCGTTTGCATCACGGCCGTCCGGTCCGCGAAAGACCAAGGACGGCCGAAATAACCTTCGATGATGCCGAGTTCGGGTGTCATTCAGTTCGCATCTATGCCCGATCCGGGAGAGCTTTGGAATTGCGAAGGATGGCAGCCGAGATGAGTGCCACGAGGACGCCTACGGGGAATATTTCGAGGAACGTTATCCCCATCCGATACGGCATGTTCGTGTTGTACACGATCATCATCGCGTCCATCTCGGCGACAAGCTTGTCGAGGGCTGCGCCCGAAAGCCCCTTGGCCTTCTCGCCCGCGATGTAGTGATCCATGTACGCCTTCATGTACGAGCCGTCGGTCGCGGCCATGTATACCTCCCACCCGGCGACGTAGATCACGCCCGCAACCACGGTGATCGCGAGCCCCATGAGGAACGCGGGCACGAACTTGATCACCCCGCCGAGGTCGCGGTCGCGGTAACGCTTCACGCCGAAGAAGATCATCGAGAGCGCGATGATCATGGTGAGGTAGCCGAACAACAACGAGTTGTCGCCCATTTCCGGTTGCCCGCCTGCCGCGACGATGACTGCCAGCGTGACGCCGATAACGATGAGGCCTGCAAACGTGCCGTAGAGAAAGATGATGTTGGTCATGGGCTGTGCCCCGGTCCTTGGTTGTTGAGCGAGGAGGTCAGCTTTTGTCGACGCCGCCGGGTTGCCAGAGTTGGATCGGGTTGCCTTCGGGGTCGGCCGTCTTGGCGAAGCGGCCGTTCGGGTAGGTCTCCGGATCGATCTCAACCGCCGTACCGTTCGCCCGCAGCTGCGCCGCCATCTTGTCCAGATCGCGGACGCGGAAATTGATCATCCATTGCAGGCGCATATCGCCGAAATAGGTCGTGTCCTGCTTGAACGGCGCAAACACCGTGGTGCCCGCCTCCTGGCGCCAGGGCGTCCCGCCGTAGTCGGTCGGCGCCGTCGTGACGCCGAGGTTTTTCTCGTACCATGCTGCAAGCGCCTTCGGGTCCTTCGCTCGAAAGAAGAAGCCGCCGATGCCGGTTACGCGTTCCATGGTTTGTTGTCCTTTCGGTGTGAGGCCCATCGCATGCGCTTGAGCGGCCATTGCTGCGCCGGCCGTTAGTCCAAGCGCCGTGCGGCGTGTGAAATCTTCGGGGTGCATGATCCCTGCCCCTTTTCTCTTCGTTGCCCTTGTCGAATACGCGGGAACGGGCGGCTTCGGTATCGCCCGAAAGGGTGATTTCGCGAATATCCGCCGCTTTGGCGACTTCGACGTGCCGGTTTTCCCCGTCAGGGGATGAGGCGGAGTTCGCGCGCCTTTTGGATCGCCTGGGTGCGGCGCTCGACCTCCAGCTTTTGGAAGAGGCTGGCGATGTGGGTCTTGATGGTGTTGGGCGACACGTCGAGGGTGCGCGCGATCTCTTTGTTCGCATTGCCCGCGGCGAGGCGTTCGAGCACCTCGAATTCCCGGTCGGTCAAGCCCAGCGACTTTCGCGCCGCCTCGTTCCGTTCGAACGGGAAGGCAGCGGCCTTGGGCGTGAGGCGGTAACCGGCCCAGATGCCCAGGCCCGTGAACGCGAGGGCGATCAGGACGATGTAGATCTCGGTCGCGAAGGCGCGGGTGACGTATTTGTACTCGAGCCACTCGAGCAGGAACGCCCCCGCAGCGAGGGCGAGGGCGTAGAGGGCGACCGGTTTTGCCATGGGGCCGACTTTTGCGATGGCCTTGGGCCAATTCATCGGGTCAAGCCGCCATGCGCGCCGGGCGGCGAAGGTCGGGGCTAAGCCCCTCGCCCATCAGGTCGACGAAGTTTTCGGCGTAGAAGCGGTCGATCGCGCGTTGCGGCAGTCCCTTTAGGCTTTCGTCGAAGCGTTTGAGCGGGTTGCGGCCGCCTTCGACGTGGGGGAAATCGGAGGAGAAGAGGCAGACGTCTTCGCCCGCGTTGGCGACGATCCAGCCGGCGTCTTCGTGCGGATAGGGCGTCGCGCGCACTTGGCGTTTGACGAATTCACTGGGCTTCATCGAGAGTTTCTTCAGTCGTTCTTCGCCTTTATAAAAAGCGCCGTGTCCCGCATCCATGTTGCGCATCCAGCCGGGCAGCCACGAGGCGCCGAGTTCGATGGCACCGAACTTCAAGCGCGGGAAGCGGTCGAGCACGCCGTCGAAGATCATCGCGGCCAAGCTCAGCATCACGGAATTCGGGATCATCATGTAGCTGACGGAAGTGAAGTTCTCTTCGCCGCCGTGGAAGTCTTTCACCTTGGGCAGGCCGTTGTTGAAATAACCGGGGTTCAGCTTTTCTTCGCCGCCGACGTGGAAGAGGATCGGCAAGCCCGCCTCCTGCGCCATGGCCCAGATGGGATCGAACGCGGTGTGACTGGGCGAATGGCCGTTCGGGCAGCGCGAGGGGATCATCAACGCTTTGAGGCCCATGTCGATCGCCTCGCGCGCCGTTGTCTTGGCGCGGTCGAAACCGGCGAGCGGCACGTAGGCCGTGCCGAGGAAGCGGCGGTCGACCGAACAGAACGCCGCCATCATGCGGTTGTGCGCCTCAGCCGTCGCGTAGGCGAGATCGACGTTCGTTTCGTCGAGGCCGAAATTGCCGAGGCACCAAGTGGTGAAAACAAGTTGGCTCGTGAAGCCCAAGAGGTCGAGCGCGCGCGGACGATCGTCGCTTCGGAAAGCGCCGAGCGCTTCGTAATTCCTGCGCAGAAGTATGTTGTCGGCGGCACCGGCGCGGAAGGCCGGGTCGCTTTGCTTGGCGCGCGCCTCGCTCACCCATTTGCCGTCGCGTGGCCAGGCCTGGAGTTTGGGCAGCGCGTCGTAGGGGGCGCGAAACTTCGGATCGATGAAATCGTCCAGGCAATCGGACATCTCCATCAGATGCGAGTCGGCATCGTGGATGATGCGGTTCGCGGCGTAGGGCACGGGCGGCCTCCCTGGGTCTGGTGGATGAGATGATTGCGGAGCGCGGCGCGGGACGCAACCCTTCGATATCTTCCGCCGCCGTCGCGATTTCCGCTAGGGTGCCGGCAAAAGACATCGGAGGAAACGCATGGGTTCGTGGAATTTCGGCGATATTGCCGACGCGGTGGCCAAAGTGGTGCCGGGGGATGCGCCGGCTCTGATCCATGGCGACCGGGTCACCACTTGGCGCGACTTTCAGGCGCGCACGAACGGGTTGGCGCGGGGGTTGATCGCTTCGGGGCACACGGCCGACGACAAGCTTGCCATTCTGATCCGCAACCGGCCGGAATACATGGAGGCGACCTTCGCCGCGTTTAAGGGCCGCTTCGTGCATGTGAACGTGAACTATCGCTACAAGGCCGAGGAGCTTTCCTACATCTTCGATAACTCGGACGCGCGCGTGGTGGTCTACGGCAGCGAGTTCGCGCCTGTCGTCGCGGAGATCCGCGCGCGGCTTCCCGACGTGAAGACGTGGTTGCAGGTCGAGGTCGATCGCACGCCCCTGCCCTCCTTCGCGACGGACTACGAGACGTACATCGCGCGGCAGAGTAGCGCGGATTTGAAGATCGAACGGTCGGGCGACGATTTGTTCTTTCTCTATACCGGTGGCACGACGGGCATGCCCAAGGGCGTGATGTGGCGGCAAGGCGATCTGCGGCAGGCGCAGATGAATCCCGCCTTGATGCCGGTGGTGCCGGCGAACATCGACGAACATGCGGCGATCGTGCGCGAGCAGATCGGCAACCGCTTTATTCCGGCGTGTCCTCAGATGCACGGCACGGGGTTGCTGACTTCGTTCGGCGCACTGTGCATGGGCGGGTGCGTGATTACGCTCGAAGCGCCGAGTTTCGAGGCGGTCGAATTGTGGGATGTGACGGCGCGGCATAAGGCGCAGAGTATCGCCATCGTCGGCGATGCGTTCGCCAAACCCATGCTACGCGCGCTCGACGAACATCCGGGGCGGTGGGATTTGTCGTCGCTGGTGACGATCATTTCGTCAGGTGTGATGTGGAGCCAGGAGGTCAAGCACGGGATGCTGAAACACATTGCGCAGGTGGCGCTGCTGGATTCGTTCGGCTCGTCGGAGGCGGTGGGGTTTGCGATGTCGGCAACGACGAAGGACGGCGAGGCCGCGACGGCGCAGTTCACGCTGGGCACGGACGTGGCCGTGTTCAGCACCGATCACAAGCCGGTGGCGCCCGGTGCCACCGAACCCGGCTTCATCGCGCGCGGCGGGAACATTCCCGTCGGCTATTGGAAGGACGCGGAGAAGACGGCGAAAACGTTTCCGGTGATCGAGGGCAAGCGCTGGTCGATCCCCGGCGACTATTGTTTGTTGCATGGGGACAGTTCGATCACGCTGCTCGGGCGCGGCAGTGTGTGCATCAACACGGCGGGCGAGAAGGTTTACCCGGAAGAGGTCGAGGAGGTGTTGAAGCAGCATGCGACGGTCGAAGACGCGCTCGTCGTCGGCGTGCCGGACGAGAAATGGGGCAGCGCGGTGACGGCAATCGTGGAACTTTCACCTGGCGCGCGATTTGAGGAAGAGGTTTTGCGCAAGCATGTGAGGGAGAATTTGGCGGGGTACAAGACGCCGAAGCGCATTGTCGCGGTCGAGCGCATGTTTCGCGCGTCGAATGGCAAAGCGGATTACAAAGTGGCGACGGACTACGCGCGCAAAGCGTTGGGGATTTGATGAACGTGATCGTGGAACGCGCCAAAGCCTTTGCGGCGGCGCACGTGGCGCCGAATGCCGCGAAATGGGCGCGCGAGGGGCTGATGCAGGTCGGAGCCTTGAAACTCGCGGCCACGCACGGATTGCTGGCGTTTCAGGCGCCGCGCACTTGGGGCGGCGAAGAGATTGGATTTCACGATAAGCTTCGCCTGCTCGAAACGCTGTCGCGGTATTCGTATGACTTTGCGTTCAGCTTGACGAACACGGCGGGTGCCGCGGCGCATGTTGCCGACGCATTGCCGCGCGCGGTGGCGGAGCGTTATGTCCCCGCGATGCTGGCGGGCGAGCGGTTCGGCGGTAGCGCTTTGAGCGAACCCGGCGCGGGCAGCGATTTCGGCGGGATCAAGACGCGCGCGGTCAAGGACGGCGACGGCTGGCGGCTGACCGGCGAGAAGGGATGGATCACGAACGCGGCGTTCGGCGATGTGTTCATCACCTATGCGCAGACCGATCCGGCGCAGGGTTGGCGCGGCATCGGGTCGTTCCTGGTCGACGGACGGCGGGAGGGCTTTACGCGAACCGCGCCGGAACGGTTGAGCGGCGGCGGGGTCATCGGGGCGGGCGGGTTCACGCTCGCGAATTATCGCGTCAACGCGGATGAGGTTATTGCGCCCCCGGGTCAGGCGTTTCGCCGCGCGATGTCGGGTGTCAACCAAGCTCGGACTTATGTTGCGGCCATGTGTTGCGCGATGGTCGACGCGTGTCTTGAGGTTGCGATTACTTATGGCAAGTCACGCCAGGCGTTCGGCGCGCCGCTTGCGGTCAAGCAAGGGTGGCGTTGGATGGCGGCGGATATTGCGACAGATGCAGAGGCCGGGCGATTGCTGGTCGCGAAGGCGGCCGACCTGATCGTGGGCAACGAGGACGCGGCGCTCGCCTCGGCGCATGCGAAGAAGTTCGCGACCCGCATGGCCGTCGGGCGCATTTCGGATGCGTGCCAATTGATGGGAGCGGCAGGATTGCGCGAAGAGTATCCGTTCCTGCGCCACTTGGCTTCAGCGCGGGTCGCGAACTACACGGACGGTTCGACCGAGATGCAGAACGAGCGGATTGCGGCGATCCTGTTGGGCCCGGCGGGTTAGGCTCAATCTGGCTTGAGGTCGGTCAGGCGATCGACCTTGCGCAGTTCCGGGAACAAGTAAGCCCACAGCACCACGCAGCCCAGCGTGCCAAGGCCGCCGACGACGACGGCCGGCACCGTTCCCCACCAGAAAGCGGTGATACCGGACTCGAATTCGCCGAGTTCGTTCGAGGCGCCGATGAACAGCATGCTGACGGCGCTGACGCGGCCGCGCATGTGGTCGGGGGTGGCAAGTTGGGTCAGCGAATGGCGGACGTTGACGCTGACCATGTCGGCGGCGCCCATCGTGACGAGGGCTAGGAGCGACAGATAGAAACTCTCGGACAGACCGAAGACGATGGTGGCGAGCCCGAACAGCGCAACGCAGCCGAACATCTTGAGTCCCGCGCCGCGGCCCAACGGCCAGAAGCTGAGGGCAATCGACGTTGCCGCCGCACCGACCGCAGGGGCTGCTTTGAGGATGCCGAAGCCGAGCGGTCCGACGTGCAAGATGTCTTGGGCGAAAATCGGGAGCAGCGCGGTAGCCCCGCCAAGCAGCACCGCAAACAGATCGAGCGAGATGGCGCCGAAGAGTTCGCGCCGTTTGCGGACGTAGGCAATACCTTCGACGACGCGTGCGACGATCGAGGCCGATGAGGCAACGCGTGGCTTCGCCTCGGCTTTGATCAAATAGACGGTGAACGCAAAGATCACGAACAGCGCGAGACTGATGGCGTAGGCGGCAGCCGGTCCGAAGTAAAGCGCCGCGCCGCCAAGCGCCGGGCCTGAAATCACGGCGACTTGAAAGACCGACGAACTGACCGCGATGGCACGCGGCAGGTCTTGGGCAGGCACGATTTGGGGTAAGAACGACTGCGACGCGGGGCCCGAGAACGCGCGCGCCGAGCCGAAGAGAACAAGGACGGCGTAATACGGTTCAACGGCGCCGACGCCCGAGAGCGTCAATGCGATGAACACCAGTGCGCAGGCGGCTTCGACGAAGTTGGCTAGAACGAGAATGAGGCGGCGTTCGAACCGGTCGGCGACGTCGCCCGCATAGAGCGTCAGCGCAAACATCGGCGCGAATTGCGCGAGACCGACGATACCCAGCGCGAATGGATCGCGCGTGAGGCTGTAGACCTGCCAGGCGACCGCCGCCGACATGACTTGCATGGCGACGGTGCCCGCGAAGCGGCAAATCAAAAAGAGGCGGACGTTGCGCGAAAGAAGAGGGGGGCGGTCGAGAATGGCGCGCCTATTTCTTGAGGCCGGCGGCGACCGCGCGAATGGCGGCGGTGACAACGACCGCGGCGCCCAAGACGGCAATCACGATCCACGAACCGGTATCGAAGCGCTTGCCTTCCTCAAGGTAGCGCGCCAGGCCGAAGCCCGAGAGCGAGACGACGACGAAGACGGCACCGATCTTCAGCGTGCCGATAAATTTGGCGAGCGGCGTGTCGGGAACGGGGGTCGTCATATGTCGTTCAATTCGATTGCGGCCGCGTTAGAGTCGCAAACAATGCGCCCGCGAGCAAGCCCGCCAAGATCTGGGCGCCAAGACCCATGTCGCCGCGGGCGCCGAAGACGCCGACGGTGCCGAGCTGCGCCTTCAATAGCGTGAACAACACGAAAATCGCGATCGCGCCGGCGACCGGAAATACGATCGCGCGAAGCCCGGTGAAACGCGACAAGAAAGTTGCCGCCACGAATGCGATCAACAGAGCGACGGCGCACAATGCACCATAGAGCGGTTGAAGACCGACCAGATCGTGACCGATCCAATTGATGCGCTCGGCCGCGGACAGCGCGACGGGGCCCGTGCCATCGGCTTGGCCCGCCGCCAAGGACCAGGCTTCCTGCACGAACAGCGAATGGGCGATCGAGCCCAGCACCACCATCGCGGCCAGCGCCACGATGAATCCCACACTCCAGCGCACCATTTGGGCCTCCCCGGTTTCGGCGATTTGCTTATGCCCCAAAATCAGGTCAGATGTCTCTAGCCTTGGAAGATGCCGGAGTCTGAGAATGCGTGTTGTACGTTCCGCTTTGGGGATTGCGTTGATATTGGCCGCAGCCGTACCCGCGCATGCCGATGTCGCGCCCGACCCTGTGATGCCGCCGCCACCGTCGCCGGCCAAAGTGGTCAAGAGCGGTTACAAGACCGTCGAAATTGCAACCGGGCTCGACCATCCCTACGCGATCGCGTTTTTGCCGGATGGGGCGATGTTGGTGACCGAGCGGGCCGGGCGCCTGCGGATGATCAAGGACGGCAAGCTGTTGGAGACGCCGGTCGCCGGCGTGCCGCCGGTGCACACCGGCAGTCAGGCGGGACTGTTCGATGTCGTGCTGCATCCCAACTTCGCGCAGAACAGCACGCTCTATCTGGCTTATGCCTCCGGTACGGCGGCGGCCAATGGCACGCGGGTCGCGCGCGCGCGCTTCGACGGCGCGGCGTTGCTGGACTTGAAGGTCATCTTCGAAGCGGCGCCGCTGAAGGACACGAACAATCACTATGGCGGCCGCATGGTCTTTTTGCCGGACGGCACGTTCGCGCTGACGGTCGGCGACGGGTTCGAGTATCGCGAGAAGGCGCAGGACCTTTCCACCCATCTGGGCAAGATCGTGCGGCTCAACGACGACGGTAGCGTGCCGCAAGACAATCCCTTTGTGGGTCAGGCGAATGCGCGGCCGGAAATTTATTCGCGTGGCCATCGCAACCAACAAGGTTTGGTGCTCGACCCCGCGACGGGACGGCTTTTTGAGACGGAGCATGGGCCCCAAGGCGGCGACGAGTTGAATCTGGTCGAGCCGGGGCGCAACTACGGCTGGCCCGTGATCACCTACGGCATGGATTATTCGGGCGCCTATGTATCGCCGTACACCGAGCGCCCCGGCCTCGAACAACCGATCGTGCAATGGACGCCGTCGATCGCGCCGTCGGGACTTGCGTTCTATCAAGGCGACAAGTTTCCTGCGTGGAGCGGCGATCTATTCGTCGGTGCGCTGGCGTTCAAGCATTTGCGGCGGCTCGACCTCGACCAAAGCGGCCGAGTGATGGCGCAGGAGGAGATGCTGAACGATCTCAATGCGCGCATTCGCGACGTGCGCACGGGGCCCGACGGCTATCTCTATGTCACCACGGACGATGCGGCCGGCAAGGTGTTGCGCGTCGAGCCGGCGCCTTAGGAATTGCGCGCATGGCTGTTCGCACGAACCGTTTGTCCGGCGCTTTGGGGGCGGAAATTCGCGGCGTCGATCTGTCGAAGCGGCTTGCGCGCGACGACATCGCGGATTTGCGCAAGGCGCTGATCGACCATCTGGTTGTCACGGTGCCCGATCAGGCGATGTCGCTCGACGATCTGGAGCGGGTGACGGACGATCTTGGCGGGCGGATGGTGACGCCGTTCGTCAAACCCCTGCCCGACCGGCCCTTCGTCATTCGGGTGTTGAAAGAGCGGGACGACAAATTGAATTTCGCCAATGCCTGGCATTCGGACCTGACCTATTTGGCGGAGCCGCCGAATTTCACCCTGCTCTACGCCCACGACGTGCCCGACTTCGGCGGAGATACCTTGTTTCAGAATCAATACTTAGCTTATGAAACCTTGTCCGACGGTTTGCAGGCGACGCTGCGAGGTTTGCGCGCGGTGCATTCGGCGGGTGCGGCCTACGGCACCGGCGGCTATCTCGACCGGGTGAAGGACAAGATGTCGACCGAGATCGCGCCGTCGGACGAGGCGTTCCGCGAGTGCGTGCATCCGGCCGTGATCACACATCCCGAAAGCGGGCGGCAGGCGCTTTATCTCAATCCGGTCTATACGATGCGGTTCGAGGGTTGGAGTGCGGCGGACTCCCAGCCCCTGCTGCAGCACATCTATCGCCACGCGACGAACGAGAATTTGACCTGCCGGGTGCGTTGGGCGAAAGGCACGTTGACGATCTGGGACAATCGCGCGACGCAGCACAACGCGCTCAACGACTATCACGGCCAGCGACGCGAGATGTTTCGCACCAGCGTTGCGGGCGCGGCGCCGCAGGCCAAGATTGTCAGGCATTGATCACTCACCCAGTTACGCGGAAACCCCGGCATGAATATTTTGGCGAACATCCTGGTTGCAATCGTCGCGCTGCTGCATATCGGGTTCATGGTCTTGGAAATGTTTCTGTGGAACGGGCCGACGGGTCAGCGCATCTTTGCCATGACGCCGGAGATGTCGTCGGCGACCGCCGTGCTTGCGGCCAACCAAGGGCTCTATAACGGTTTCATCGCGGCGGGGCTTCTGTGGGGCGTGATGAGCAACCGCCTCGACCTACGGGTCTTTTTTCTGACTTGCGTGGTATTGGCCGGCGTGTTCGGCGGCATCTCGGCGAAGTCGACGATCTTGTTCACGCAGGCCGCGCCAGGATTGGTGGCGCTTGCATTCGTCCTTCTGGCCAACAGGCAGCGATAGGCGCGGACACCGGCCGGTGGACTCTTATTTGCCCGTTCTCTGGCTTGGTATCGCCGTCGGCTTTTTCCTGGGAATTTTGGCGGCTCGTCGCCTTGTTCGTACCCAAGCCGCCCTACCCACTCCATCTACCGCGCCCGTTCCCGCCGAGGAACCACTGAGCGCGAAGCTCCATCGCTTGGGTCAGCCGTTGGAATCGTTCGGCGACAACACGGCTCATCCTCGCGAGCTTGCGGACCGCGCCGAATTCGGCGAAGCCGTCGCGTTGCTTTGCCAGAGCGACGTTGCGTTGGATGTCGTCGTTCAATACGCGCTCGGTGCGAATTGGACGTTGTCGTGCGTAGCGCTCAAGGCGCTCAGTCAACGCGACGACGGCGAGCAGGCGTCGGCTGAGGTCGTGTCGCGGATCGGGAATCTGCGGCCGTGGGCGATCCATTTCGCGCTGGAATATTTCACCGCGCTTAAGAACCGTCCGGCGGCGGGGGCGCCTGCCGTTTCCGCCGAGCAATGGTGGCAGGACAATCTGATTATTCCGGGCCTGTTCCGCGCCTATTTTTCGAAACGCAAAGAGCTTGGCGATCAACCGACCTTCGGCGCGGCGGCGACGGCGTCTTACGCTTCGGATGCGGCGCAGATCGAGGGCTTTCTCAGATCGCTAGATCATCCGTTCGCGACGGCGTTGATCGCGGAACTCAACAGCACAAAGTCCGCGCGCGTCGATACCAGCTATTTGGAATCGTTCGGCCGTTTGTGGACGCGCGCGCCCGACAGCGACGTCCTGCTCGAGCCCGACGAGTGGAAGGCGTTGCTGTCGGCGGCGGAGAGCGCGCTGGGGCGAACGCCGGCGCGATCGTTGCTTGTGCGCGGCGAAGCGAAAGTCGGCAAGAGCTCGTTTGTAAAGCTGCTCGCCAACCGGCTGTTGAAGAAGGGATGGACGATCTTCGAGGCGGGCGGTCCCGAGTTGCAGGCGGGACAGGCCTATATCGGTCAGCTGGAAGAGCGTGTGCGGCGCATGACCACGGAGTTGGCGGCGAACAAGCGCGCGATCTGGTATGTGCCCGATATCCTTCAGATCGCCGTCAGCGGCACGCATCACGGGCAGACGGCGAGCATCCTCGATCAAGTGCTGCCGTCCGTTGCGACCGGACGACTGATCATATTGAGCGAAGCGACGCCGACGCAGACCACACAACTCGTTCAACTCAGGCCCAGTCTCAAAGGCGTGTTCGAAGTAGCGCCGCTTGCCGCGATGGATGAAGACCGCGCCGCGGCGTTCGTGCAGTCTTATCTGGAACGATTGACGCATAAGTCGCGCGTGGCGTTCGAGCCGGGCTCGGCGCAGCTGGCGATGCAACTGGCGCGCCAGTATCTAGGCACCTCGCAATTGCCGGGCGTCGTGCTCGACCTTTTGAAGCTCTCGTTCAACCGGGTGACCGGCGAGGGCATAAAAAAGGTGACGCCGCGCGATATCTTGCTGACCCTGTCGCAGATGAGCGGGCTTCCGGTCGCAATCCTCGACAACATGGAGAAGGTGGAACTCGACGCGGTGCACAAGTTCTTCGGCGAGCGGGTTATGGGGCAGGACGAGGCCGTTCGCACCGTCGTCGACCGCATTGCGATGCTGAAAGCGGGGCTGACCGATCCCAGCAAGCCGATCGGGGTGTTCTTGTTTGCCGGCCCGACGGGGACCGGCAAGACGGAACTTGCCAAGACCTTGGCCGAGTTTCTGTTCGGCTCGGGCGATCGCATGATCCGGCTCGACATGAGCGAGTTCAAGACGCCGGAGTCGCTGAACAAGATCATCGGCGAGCCCGGCGGCGGGGCCTCGGCGGAATCGCTGATCAACCGGGTGCGCAAGCAGCCGTTCTCGGTCGTGCTGCTCGACGAGTTCGAGAAGGCGCACGCCAATGTGTGGGATCTGTTTCTGCAGGTGTTCGACGACGGGCGGCTGAGCGACCAGGCCGGTAACGTCGCCGATTTCCGGCATTGCATGATCATCTTGACGTCGAACTTGGGTGCGACGGCGCATCAGAATGCGGTCCTAGGCTTCGGCGCCAAGGCCGACGCCTTTTCGGCAGATCAGATCATGCGCGCGATTTCTCAGTCGTTCCGGCCCGAATTCGTCAACCGATTGGACAAGGTGATCGTATTTCAGCCGCTGAAGCGCGAATTGATGAAGCGGATTTTGCAGAAGGAATTGGACGCGGTTCTCGAACGGCGCGGTCTTCGCGATCGCCAATGGGCGGTCGAATGGGAGAGTTCGGCCTTGGAGTTCCTGCTTGATAAGGGGTTTTCGCCCGAGCTTGGCGCGCGCCCGCTGAAGCGCGCCATCGATCAGCATTTGTTGGCACCGCTTGCGGCGACCATCGTCGAGCATCGCTTTCCCAAGGGCGATCAGTTTCTGTTCGTGCGCAGCGACGGCCAGGGTGTCCAGGTCGAGTTCGTGGACCCCGATGCCGAGCAAGCCGCGCCGCAAGCCGGCGGGCCGGTCCGCGGGGGCGCCCTGCCCGCGCTTGAGGAGATCATTCTGAGCGCGAACGGCTCGAACGACGAGCGGGCGGCGCTTGAGGCCGGGTACCGGTCGTTGAAGGGACGCATCGAGGGTACGTCATGGGCCGCGCTTAGCGAACAACTCGCGAGCCAGATCGCCAACCCGGTTATTTGGTCGCGTCCGGACCGCTATGAGGTTTTGTCGCGCTTTGCGCTGATGGACCGGGTGAAGGCGGCATTCAAGACGGTGGAAGCGGTGCGCGAGCGCCTCGACAAAAGCCGGGACGGCCGCGGCCATTCGCGTGAATTGGCGACCCGGCTCGCGCAGCACGTTTACGTTGCCGATGCCGGCGCAGAAGATGCGCTGACTAATGCGCCCATCGAAGCCATCGTGAACGTCGAGGTTGCGTTGGAAAACGCAGGCGAACCGCAAGCCGCTCGTGTTTGGTGCGCGCAGATTTCGCAAATGTACAAATCTTGGGCGGTGAAGCGCGGCATGCACGTGAGCGAGTATGCGGCGGGAGATACAAATAAGCCGGCGCTCATGACTATTTCGGGATTCGGCGCGCATCGCTGCTTGGCGGACGAGGCCGGTCTTCATGTGTTGGAGCCGCCGGAGGACGACGATGCCTCACCGCGCCTGATCGCGCGCGTGCGCATTGCGGCCTCGCCGCTGGGCGATCTTCCCGCGGCGACGGCGGCAAAGGCGTTGCGCAAGGCGATTGACGATGCGACCGCATCGAACGCGGTGGCCCGGCGCTACCGTGCAGGGGCGTCGCCGCTTGTGCGCGATGCCAAGAAGGGCTGGCGGAGCGGCAGGTTCGAGGCAATCCTCAACGGCGATTTCGATCTTGTCGGCGCCGTCGCGCGGGAAAAATAGCGTCGTTCGCCGCCGCGTCCCTGGTAGACTGCGCCGACGCGGGATTCGGGAGAGCGCAGTTGTCCGGAGTCGGCACTCGCATCAAGAAGGCGCGCGACGCATTGGGGATGACCCAAGTCGCGCTGGCCAAGGCCGTGGGCGTCAGCCAGCAAGCCGTCATGGAACTGGAGTCGGGGCGCGCCAAGGGCACCAAACACTGCGCCAAGTTTGCGCGCGCATTGGGTCAGGACCCCCTGTGGCTTGAAACCGGCGACGGACGCATACGCGAGGCGGCCAAGGCCAAGCGCCAAGCACGAAGCGATGCCCCGGAGGCGCTGCCCGATGTCGCCAACTATGAGCGCATCCCTATCGTCGACATTCGCACTTCGAGCGGGCGGGGTCCGATCGGCGAGGAGGATCGCAACGCCGGTTTCAGTATGTTTGCGACCAATTGGTTGCGATCGCTGACGCCGACGCCATTTTCTCAACTTGCGGTCGTCCTGGTCGCGGGGGATTCGATGGAACCCACGCTGCACAACGGCGATCACGCGCTGATCGACACGTCGCAACTCAATCTGCGCCGCGAGGGGATATATGTGCTGCGCATCGACGAGACGCTGATGATCAAACGGGTGACGGTGCACCCCACGACACGGCGCGTGACGATCGGCACCGACAATGCTCGCTATCAAACCTACGAGGATTTGGATGCTGGAAACGTCGAAGCGTTGGGGCGGGTGATTTGGATCGGACACATGCTCGGATGACCTGCCGTCAGTCCGCTTCGTGGCGACCGCCGCGATAGAGGGCGTAGAACACCGGCAGCAGCAAAAGACCCATCACGGCCGACAGTGCCAAACCCACCAGAGCTACGAGCGCCAGAACGGCGTAGAGGTCCTTGAACCAGCCCGGCAGATCGACCGGCGCAATCATTTCCAGCATTGAAATCAGGAAGCGCATCATCGGCTCGATCGCCACGGCATTGGCAACCGACAGCTGGGCACCGACGCGGTCGACGCCCGACCCGAGAAACATCACAAAAAGCACGCCGAGGCCGATCAGCGACAACACCGCCGCAAGAACGGCGTAAGGCCAGAGCCAGCGCCGCACAGCCCCCTCCCCGATTTGCGCTGTTGTCGTACGGACATAAGCGCGGTCTTTCCCCGGAGGTTCAATAGCATGACTTTAAGGGCCCTGCTGATGCAGGGGGGCGTCAGGTCGGAGCCAAAATGAGAGGTCTAGACTGCGATTACTCTGTCGCGGAGCGCCTTGGCGACGGCTTGGATCCGTGTCGTCACGCCTAACTTTGTCTTGGAACTGTCAACATGGAAGCGGACCGTGCGTGGGCTTATGCCAAGCATGCGCCCGACCTCCGCGTCGGTTTGGCCGACCGCCACCAGGCGCAGACACTGCGCTTCGCGCGTGCTGAGGGAGGGCGCCTCAACGGTCGATTTTTCCGGTCTCCCGGTTCCGAGGTGTTGAAGCTTTTGGATGGCCGCATGAGCGACGACTTGCAGCATCGAACGGGCGTTGGCCGATGTGTCCGGCGTTTCGCCGCCAAAATTGAACCCCGCGACCGGTTCGCAGCCACGATAGACGGGCACGACGAGACCTTCGCCGCGCTTGACGACGTCTGCGAGAAAATGCGTCCAACGCTGACCGGTTGCTTCCGCTTGCTTGCGCATGCCGGAGACTAAGAACGGAATGTCGGACTGGAGCGCGCGTTGAACGAGCGGGTGCTGTGCATAGTCCATTTCGCGGTCCAGCGCTTCGAGCATCTGCCGGGGCGCGTCGGTGTAGATCACCGAGCTTCTCGCTCCGCCCGAGAGCTTTGCAGCATCGACCGCAAGAACGTGCGAATAACCCAGTTGGCCGGCAAACTCTTTCACTCCGGACCACAGTGCTTGCATCGACGACGACGATTCGATGCGGCCCAGGCAGTCCGCAATTCCCGCAAAGTGATCCATGTTTCCGCCCGGCGCCGGAACAACGGCGCTCTCTCGTTGTTTTGAACTACTATAAGCCAAATGGCCGAAAGCGCCATATATGTCAGGTCGTCAAAGCGCTTCTCCTGCCGTGATTGTCAGGGCTGTGGGGCGACTTGCTCACAGAAATGGCGCCGGCCTCGAGTTCCCGCTGCACGCCGGCGCTGGTGCGAGCCATCAATCGGATCAAGGTGAACAGGCGTTGGGCAAAGGAACGTGGCTGCACCTGCCCCCCCAAAGCAAGACAGGTCGCTCGCGCCCGACGAGACGAGCAATCGATCGTAACCATCGGGGTTTGACGCGTTTCGACACGCTGCCCGACGCACGGTGCCGGTTTCGCAGATCGCTCGCGGTCGCGCGACATGTATGAACGTTGCACGCTCGCTGCAGCGCAAAAACACGTTATGCGATCAAAGGATGCGAGAGGATTTTTGGATTAAGAGTTAATTCGTCCGGGATCGAGTTTGACGCTCGATTCGAGTACCGACTTGGGGCTTGGTCACGCATAACCATGCGGTTGAGGCATTCGTTTGAAACAACTCGTAACATCGGCGCGAGCGGCAATTCAGTCCGTGTACGAACGATACGAGTCACAAATGCTCCGCATGCGGAATTATTTGCGACACCCCCTGTTGCAAAAGAAATTGTGGAGTACGCTGTGATGTGAATTACAGCAGCCTGATTCTCGTGTTGAGCGGGCAAGACTCACGGAACCATGCCGCTGTCGCCTAGGGAGGGCGCAGTATGCGTAAGGGGCTTTGGCGTTCGTTAGACGTCTTTGGGCGGCAAAACCGCCTTATTCATTGTGAACTGCAGCGACGAAAAATTCGACCAAGCGGCGCGGCCATCCGGCCGTGACGGGTTGATCTTTACGCCGGCGGGCCGGGATCCGGCCTCTGGCGCGGTTCTTGCGGGGCGCTGCTGCTATGAAACACCGTTCGATACATCTTTCAGCACCGATCCGTCTTGGATCACTGCTGCTCGCCGGAAGCGGTTTAGCCGGCTTGGCAAGCACCGCCCGCGCCGAGCCCTTGCAGTCGTTTTGGTTGACGCCCACGGTTCTTGCCAATGGACTTGGCGTAGAGAATGCCCCGGCCACCGCCCAACTCAAGGCGTGGCGCGTCAAGGCCATGGCCGAGCAAAAGGTCGATCTGTTCGTTTCGCCGACGGATGCCTCCGAATGGAGCGGCTCGGTGCCGGCACTTTCCGGGTTCAATGCCCCCTTGCCGTTCAGCGACAATGCGGCCGATCCGGCGCCGTTTTCACTGAAGCTTCGCGGCGCGACGTTCGGTTTGGAACCCTCGGTCAATGTGAAGGTTGCACGACTTGCCGACACGGCCAATTTCAGCGCCGGCGATGTCGCGCTGCAGAGCGGCGGCTTCGATGCGGTGCTGTTGGACGGACGCTTCACCTTTAGTTCCGATGTGGTTCAAACGGTCGACGAAAGCGACCGGCGCGATTTCCGCGATCCGCAGCTGCGCGAAGAACGGCGGACGGTCAGTCTCGCCGACACGTCGCATCGTCAGCGCTTTGCGGCCAAGCTGATCGACACGCAGAATCTGCGCCTCTTGGTCGACGGCGAAATCGGCCGCGTCTCGGACGATTTCGCGCGCAATGTGAGCGAACTGCCGACCGGACAAAGAGTGCTTTCGGGATCGTGGGCGAACTTGTCGTCCAGCATCGAGTACCGCGACGCGCGAATTTCGGTCGACTATCAGGATTTCGTCGGGCGCGAGGAATCGCTGCGGCGCGAAGGTCTGACGTTCGGTTACGCGTCGTCGGCCTTAAAGCTCTATCGCAAGGAAGGCATGGAATTCAATCTGACCCAGGGCGGTCAGTGGTTGAAGCGCACCTCGTTCGCAGGCATTAGCGCCGATGTCATCGTCGCCGATATTCTGCCCGACGCGGTCGCCGATGCGATCGATCCGATCCGCCCGTTCTTGCCGACATCGATCAACGGCGGCTTCGAAAAAGGCGACATCGTGCGCGCCGAATTGTTGCCCGGCCCGCGCGACAAGATCAGCACGGCCAATGTCGCGATGACCTGGGACACGAAATACGGCGAGACGACCGCCAGCGTTTGGGAACGGCGCATCAACACCGACATCGTGGCGGTCGGGCGAGACGAAATTCCGATTGCCGATTCGCGCGATCGCTTCGTCGACGTGTCGCACAAAATCCGCCGCGGCAACTGGCAATTCGGCGCCGGGCTTTCACTGATCGAGACGGACGATTTGATCGCCGGCGAACGCCGGTCGGAGCGCGAGATCGCGCCGCACCTGTCGGTGGCCTATGCGCCTGAGAACGGCCCAAGGGTCGAGCTTCGCGTCGGCGCCGCGGACGCGCAGTCGCAGATCATCGACGACAACGTCGCGGCCCGGGCAAAAACGAAGCAGGTTCAGCTGAGCGTCGATATTTCGAGTTTCGCGCAAGAAGAACTGAACAAGCCCGACGCGAAGTTGAGGCTCGAATACCGCTACGACTTGAACGGCAGCGACCGCGATCCGGTATCGGGGCGCGAGCGCGGCGGCGGGCACGCCCTGTTGCTGACGTTCTCGACTCCGCTGAATTAGCGTTCTATTTTCGGCGGGAAGGACGGTCTTCCCGCAACATGGCTATGGCATGCCGGTCCCGGCGAGCCGCGGATCTTATGTGAAGGTGCATCGGGCCACTGCATCGAACTGTGCGAACCGGCATGAGCGTCATCGTCAGCGAACTGAATGCATCCCCCAAAGCAGAGCTGCCGAAGCGCCGGCACGGTATTTCCTACGGCGCGGCGCGGCGGCAGAAGCTCGATTTTTATGTGCCGAAGAACGGCGCGGCGCGTGCGATCGTTTTGTTTCTCTACGGCGGCGGTTGGGTCAGCGGGGCGCGGTGGTATTATCCGTTGCTCGGGCACACATTGGCGCGGCGCGGGCTGACATGCGTGGTGCCGGACTATCATCTCTATCCGCACGCGCGGTTTCCAAGTTTCGTCGAAGACGGCGCGCTGGCGTTCAAGTGGGTGCACGATCGGGCCGACGAGCTGGGCGGGCGAGATCTACCGATCTTCGTGATGGGGCATTCGGCGGGGGCGCATATTTCGGCGTTGATGGCGCTCGATCCGAGTTATCTGAAGGCGCACGGCCTGTCGCCCGACGCGATTAAGGGCGTGATCGGGCTCGCGGGGCCCTATGCGCTCAATCCGCTGAAATGGCGGGGGGTGAAGGACATCTTCGCGCCGTCGGTGGACGCACCGCATAGCGCGCGGCCGATCAAGCTCGCGCGCGCGGGGGCGCCGCCGATGCTGTTGCTGCACGGCGCGCGCGACCGCATCGCGAAAGCAGACGCGAGCGTGAATTTCGCGAGCGCGCTGACGGCGGCGGGATCCGACGCGCGCGCCAAGCTTTATCCCGGTCTCGGGCATTTCGAGATTATCGCCTGCTTCCTGTGGGGATGGCGCTGGCGGGCGAGCGTGCTTGCCGATGCGGAAGCGTTTATCGCGGAACAAACGGCGCCAAGTTAAAGCATCATCTGCGTTTGGGTGACGAGGGCGACGAGCTTGCCGTCGGGCCGCGTGATGCGCGTCTGCCAAACTTGCGTCTTGCCGCCGCGGTGAATGGGCGCGGTCGTTGCGCGCACGACGCTGCCGACTTGGGCGGCTGCCAAAAAGTTCGTTTTGCTCTCGATCGTGGTGGTGCCCTTGGCGCCTTCGGGCAGATTTAGAAATGTGGCGACGGCGCCTGCCGTGTCGGCCAACGCCATCGCGGCGCCGCCGTGCAGGATCGGCATCGGCGCGGTACAGAGATCGTCGCGCACGGTCAGTTCCGCGACGACTTCGTCCTTCGAGACGCTGACGAAACGCACACCCATGAGTTTGGCGAAGGGCAGCGGGGTGGCGTTGAGTTGGTCGGCGGTGAGCATGCGATCGTGCCTCGGTTGCCAATTGGACACTACAGCCGATCGGACGCTAGTCGATTACCTTCGACGTTATGAAGCGCTCACCACCCCACACGCGATGCGCGCGCCGCCGCCGCCGAGCGGTTTGGGTTGGTCCGAAAAATTGTCGGCGCCTTCGTGAATGACGAAGGCGCGGCCGCGGACGTCGTTCACGGAAAGGTGGAGCGCGTTTATGTTCTGGGTCGCGTTGCCGTTGGCGTCGACGACGAGGACGGGCAAGTCGCCGCGGTGGCCGTTAGCGAAGGGCCCCGCGTGTTTGCCGGTGGCGTTCGGATCGTAGTGGCCGCCCGCGGCCATGCCGGCCTGCATCTTGCCGTCTTTCATGGCCGGGCCGCAGTCCGGATTGTCGTGCAGGTGAAAGCCATGTGGACCCGGCGGCAGTGAGCCCAACGCGGGCACGATGTGCAATCCGCCGCGGCCGTCGGACAGCAAGAGCGTTCCGATTTCGGCGCCGACGCCTTTAGCATCGATCTTGAACATCGAGACGGTCAGGCGTGGCGGCACGGAACGTTGATCGTCGCCGGTGATCGGCACGCTGGCCGACGCGCCAACGCCGACATTGCCGGAACCGCCGCCGACGCCCACGCCGACGGAAAGGCCGCCGCCGCATGCGGCGAGTAGCGGTATGAGAGCGATTGATGTAAATAGGGCTTTGCGCATTGAGACCTCCTGTTAAGTGGCGACCCGCGGATGACGGATCGGGCGGCCGGGCGCTCTCGCTTGGGCCGCGCGGATGATGGCGTTCGCGTCGATTCCGTAGTGCTTATACAGCTCGGCGAGCGATCCCGTCTGGCCGAAATGTTCGACGCCGAGCGCGCGTACACGGTGGCCGTGCACGGAGCCCAGCCATGCGAGCGTCGCCGGGTGGCCGTCGAGCACTGTGACGAGTGCACAATCGGGTGGGATTTTGCCGATCCCCGTATTTTTCCCGGCGCGGTTATGTGTTGCCCCACGTGCCTGAAACTCCAAATCCTACGCCGCCCCAATTTCGGGCCGCATTTGCCGAAAGGACATAAAATGGACTTTTCCCATCACCTGCTGCTGTTTGCCCTGTGCTTGCAGTTTTACAACGTTGGCACCATCTGGTTTTGCCAGCGGATGGCCTATCCGTTGTTTGGCAAGGTGGGCGAGGCCGAGTATGTCACCTATCATAAATTCTATCTCAGCCGCATTCCGCTGCCGGTGATCCTGCCAGGGTTCCTGTGCATGTTCACCCCTTTGGCGGTACTGATCTGGTTGCCGGCGAGTATCCCGGTCTGGATGGCATGGGCCAATGTGGTTTGCGGCGTCGTGACATTGTACATCACCGTCGGCTTGGAAATTCCACGACATGGCAGGCTGGAAAAGGGCGGCAAGAATGACCAGACCATCGCCGAACTGATCGCCTATAACTGGCCCCGTACACTGTCGATCAGCGGATCAGCCATATTTACGATCGCCATGGTTTTGCAGGCATTTACTGCGGCCTGACACGGTGCAATCCGCAGCTTTAT
>JANOFM010000039.1:0-18312 GCA_031413635.1 Alphaproteobacteria bacterium
TGGTCGCGCAAGGCCAGGCGAAAGGCTGCGTCGATAGAGCGGCGCATATGGGCAATGTCGGTCACGCAGCTGCCTTGTCGAAATAAGCGTTGAGGATGGCTTCGTAGATGCGGGTCAGGCGTTCGAGGTCGGCGACGCCGACGCGCTCGTCGGTCTTGTGCATGGTGGTACCGGCAAGACCGATTTCGGCGACAGGACAATGATGATGGATGAAACGCGCATCAGACGTGCCGCCGGTGGTGGAGAATCTCGGGCGCTGACCCGTAGTTTCGGCGATGGCTTTGTCGATGAGGGTGGTGAAGGCGCCTTCCTTGGTCAGAAAAGGATGGGCGCCGCGGGTAAACTCGATCTCGTGCGTGAGGTTTAGCGGTTTTAGCGCCGCTTGGCATTCCTGCTCTATCCAGGCTTCGAGCGCTTCGGCCGATTGTTCGGTGTTGAAGCGGATGTTGAAGGTCGCGCGCGCTTCGGCGGGAATAACGTTGGTTGCCGGGTTGCCGACATCGATGGTTGTGAATTCGAGGTTCGAGGCTTGGAAGTGCGGCGTGCCGGTATCGAGCTTGCGCGCGGTCAGACCTGCGACGACCGCGACCAGACCCGGCAACGGGTTCTTGGCGCGCTCGGGATAACCGACATGGCCTTGGACGCCTTTGACGCGCAGATAACCGGTCAGGCTGCCGCGACGGCCGATTTTAACTGTGTCGCCGGCGGAGATTTCCGCGGTCGGCTCGCCGACGATGCAGTGGTCGATTTTTTCGCCGCGCGCGTTCATCCATTCCAGGACGCGCGTGGTGCCGTCGACGGAGGGGCCTTCCTCGTCACCGGTGATGAGGAGGCTGATCGAACCGCGATTGGCGTGGCGTTCGTGCGACCTTGCGACGGCGGCCACGAAGGCCGAGATCGCGCTTTTCATGTCGGCAGCGCCACGGCCGAACAGGGTGCCGTCCGCGACCGTTGCGGCGAAAGGATCGAAGCGCCAAGTTGAAGTGTCGCCCGGCGGCACGACATCCGTGTGGCCGGCAAAACAGAAGTTGGGCCCCGCAGTGCCCAACCGGGCGTAGAGGTTTTTGATTTTTGGGCCGGCGCTGTCGAAGGTCAGTTCGGTGCAGACGAAGCCGAGCGTCGAAAGCGCGCGCGCCAGCGTGTCGATCGCGCCGCCGTCGTCGGGTGTGACGGAGCGGCAGCGGATCAAGTCTTGGGCCAGCGGCAGCGGATCGGAGAGGCGAACGCGCTCTTGTGTTTCCATGGCGGGGATTTAGAACCGGGGCTGAGAGTGGGTCAATCAGACCATAGAGTGATTAACGGCGAGGGCTTCCAGTATGATGGGACGGCTGCACGGCAAAGTGGCGGTGATCACGGGAGCGGCATCGGGCATCGGGCGCGGCACCGTCGATTTGTTCGTCAAAGAGGGTGCGCGCGTGATCGCCGCCGACGTGCAGGACGACAAGGGGGCGCGGCTGGAGGAGGAATACGGCAAGGCCTTACGCTACGTCCGCTGCGACGTCACCCGGGAAGGCGACATCAAGGCCGCGATCGAATTGGCGGTCAAGTCGTTCGGGCGGCTGGATTGTCTGTTCAACAATGCGGGGCTGGTCGGTTCTCTCGAGACGGCGGAGACGGTGAGCGAGGAGGGGTTCGATTCGGTCATGCATTTGCATGTTCGCGCGGCGATGTTCGGCATGAAATATGCCGTGCCGCTGATGCGGGCCCACGGCGGGGGATCGATCATTTCGACGGCGTCGATTGCCGGCATGCAGAACGGCTTCGGACCGCTGCTCTATTCGACGGCAAAGGCTGCCATCGTGCATATGACGAAGGTCGCGGCAGCGCAGCTCGGACCCTCAAGCATTCGCGTGAATTGCATCTGTCCGGGGCTGATCGCGACGCCGATTGTGGCCAAGGCGATCGGTTTGGCGACGCAGGTCGCCGATCAGACCGTCGCCGCGGTCGCGAAGGCACTGGTCCAGTCGCAGCCCATGCCGAAGGCCGGCATGCCGGAGGACATCGCAGAGGCGGCACTTTATTTGGCCTCGGATGCTTCGCGTTTTGTGACCGGCCATGCGTTGGTCGTTGACGGCGGTATCACGGTCGGGCCGACCGGCGAGCGCCAGGCCATGGTGTTCGCGCCAATCCTGCAAGCTATGGGGATAGATCCGGCCACGGTGCAGGCGTCGTCATGATCGTTGTTGCGGGAACGGTGCGCATCGATCCGACCATGCTCGATGCCGCGCGGATCGAGATGAAAAAGATGCTCAACGCTTCGCGCGCCGAGAACGGATGCATCGAGTATTCCTATGCCATCGACGTGCTCGATGGCGCTCTTGTGCATGTCTTCGAGGTTTGGCGCGATAGGGCCGCGCTCGACCGGCATTTTCAAACGCCGCATATGGCCCAATGGCGCCAGTCGTTTCCCGCCATCGGCATATCCGACCGAAAGCTCAACATTTACGATGTTACGAGCGCCGCGCCGATTTAGACGGCGGGGCGGATTCGAGTGCTTCGACGAGAAGGTCCAAGGCTGCCTCGGTGAAGGCCCACATGTTTGAAACGCGGTCCTGGCTGCCGGTACGCAAGGTTCGTGTTTGAGTTGCGGCGCCCGCGACGGCGATACAGGTGTGTCCGGCAGGATCGCCGTAGGGGTTGCCCGTTGGTCCTGCCGCGCCGGTTTCGGCGAGGCCCCATTCGATTCGGTGTTTGTCACGAACGGTTTCGGCAAGAAACGCCGCGTAAGGTTCGCTGCTTGAGCGCAATCCCTTGACGCCCAAATCCGTGCGCGAAACGCCGAGCAATCCCTTGAGCGCGCGTCCGGTGTAGACCACGGCTCCCGCGGTGAAATAGGCGGAAGCGCCGGGAACGGCGAGAAGTGCGGCGGAGATAAAACCGCCTGCAGACGATTCGGCGACGGCAACGCGCTCGCCCCGGTCTCTCAACAGGACGGCCACCTTCGTGGCTAGGGATGACGGATCGTGCATCGTTCCGGCCTTAGTCCCGCAGCAATTCGTTGATCGACGTCTTCGAGCGTGTGCGCTCGTCGACGGTTTTCACGATTACGGCGCAGTACAGCGAGGGGTGGTTGGGCGCGCCGGGCAGAGCGCCGGCCACAACGACCGAATAAGGCGGGACGCGGCCCAGATGGATTTGGCCGGTGGCGCGATCGACGATCTTGGTCGATTGGCCGAGGAAGACGCCCATGCCGATGACCGCGCCTTCACCGACGACGACACCTTCGGCGACTTCGGAGCGGGCGCCGACGAAGCAGTTGTCTTCGATAATGACCGGGTTTGCCTGCAGTGGTTCGAGCACGCCGCCGATGCCGGTGCCGCCGGAGATGTGGCAGTTGCGGCCGATCTGGGCGCAAGAGCCGACGGTCGACCACGTGTCGATCATCGTCGATTCGCCCACATAAGCGCCGACATTGACGAAGCAGGGCATTAGCACCGCGTTGCGTGCGATGAAGGCCGAATGACGTACGATCGCCCCCGGTACGGCGCGAAAGCCGGCGCGGGCGAAGTCTTCGGCCGACCATTTGGCGAATTTCGATGGGACTTTGTCGTACCAGGGTGCGCCGCCGGGGCCGCCGGGTATCGGCTCAATTGAGTTCAAGCGGAACGAGAGCAAGACCGCCTTCTTGATCCATTGATGAGTGTGCCAATCGCCGCCGGTTTTTTCGGCGACGCGGAATTCGCCACAATCGAGCGCCGCCAGGACTTCATCGACCGCTTTGCGCGCGGGGCCTTGGGTTGCGGGCGAAATCGTGTCGCGCGCCTCCCAGGCCTCGTCGACGGTGATCTGCAGTTTGGTCCAGCTCATGGCGCGCTCCGGAGGCTTATCGTCGAGAGAAAATGCGCGAGATCGTCGGTTCTGTGATGCACGTGCGTTGCGTCGGCCGAGGGTTCTCCCCAGCTACGGACGGCCGGGTCGGCGTGGCCCTCGGGCGCACGGACCAAAATCGTGGTCATGCCGAGTTCGTGGGCGGGCGCCAAATTGCGATCCAGATCTTCAAACATCGCGGCGCGCAACGGGTCGATGTCGTGGATGCGAAGAAATTTTCTAAACGTCGCGAGATCCGGCTTGGGGATGTAATCCGCGTGGACGATATCGAAAATATCTTCGACATGATCGTGGATGCCGATTTGGTTCAGCACGCGCCCTGCATGGGCGACGGTTCCGTTCGTAAAGACCAGGCGCCGGCCGGGCAGGCGTTGCAGCGCCGTGGCCAAATCCGGATTCGGCGGAATGACTGCGACGTCGATGTCGTGGACGAAATCGAGAAATCGCTTCGGCGCCACATCGTGAAGTTTCATCAATCCCGAGAGCGTGGTCCCGTGGTCGCGATAGTATTGTTTTTGCAGACGGTAGGCTTCGTCGGACTCGACCTTTAGAAGGTCGCAGATGAATGCTCGCATTTTCACGTCGATCTGCGCAAATAGGTTGCACGATGGTGAATAGAGCGTGTTGTCCAGATCGAAGATCCAGACATCGATCGCGGTGAAATCCGGCTGGCTTTTCGGGGGGCTGTGCATCGGCGGCGGGAAGATGCGCGATCAAGGCGCAGATCGCAACCTGATGTTAACTACGATGTGTATGGGCCGGTTAAGGCCACCGAAACAGCGCAGGGCTTAGTCTTGGGGTCGCTCCAGAAGGGAGCCAAACGAGGTTCGAGCCGCAATGCGCAGCGCACGGCCAGCAGCACGGTCCGAGTGGGATGCCGACAATTGGGCAATCCAGCAGGTGGAGACCGCGTCGGCGCCCGCGCTCGTCGCGCGGGTGGACGGCAAACTTGTGTCCGCAAATGTCTTGGCCGAGGCGTTCATCGACGGGCGCACGGTGGTCGATGCCTTGCTGCCGCTCGTCGAAGACGCTTACCGGGCCGACAAGGCGCAGGTGGTGCGAATTGTCCTGCAAGGTCGCGAGGCGGGGGCGCAGGAGCGGCGGTTCGACCTGACATTGCTATCGCTGCCGAGCGCCAGCGTACTCGTTGTCGCGCGAGAAGTGACGATGGAGACCAATCTGATCGGTGCGTTGACGGCTTCACGCAAATTGTTTCGAGACCTTGCATTGTGCAACACCGATTTCGCCTTCGAGACGGATGTCGACGGGATCTTCACGTGGGTGTCGCCCGCCGGCGCATTGGGCTTTACGGCGACAGAGTTGCACGGATCGCATCCGAGCGCGGCGTTCGGCGGCCGCTGCGAGGTGCAGGCCTTTTCTTCGCAGCAGTCGGCTCAAGCCGAGGAAATCTCTTGCACGTCGAAGTCGGGCGAGGAGCATCGCATCGTGCTGACCGTCATGCCGGTGATCGACACCAATGGTCGCGTGAGTGGTGCGCGCGGCGGGGCGCGCGACGTGACGGCGCTGCGGCGCTACGAGCACGAGGCAGATATCGCGTTGCGGCGCGACGAGCTGATTGGTGCAGTTATCGGCGCGATGCGCGGTCAAATCGAACCGCGACGTATGATGTTGGCTGCGGCGGAGGCGTTGCTCGCCGCCTCGGCCTCGGACTTTGTGGCAATTCGACCGGGACGGCTGGACGTGTCTGCGAAGATCGGCGAGACGCTTGAGGGCGTCCGGCACGAGATCGGGTTCGACACGAGTTATCAGGGAACAACGAATGGCAGGCTGACGGCGGCGCGTAACGGCGATCGGCCGGCATACGGGGAAACGGAGATGTCTCTGATCGAGGCGGTCCTACCCCATCTCGGCGTCGCGATCGCTCTCGCCGAACTGTTGGCCGCCGCAGCCAAGGCGCCGGATCGATGAAGAAGGTGATGTCATGCTGAAACGATTGCTCGACAAGTTGACGGTGAAGGCGCCGGACGAGCGTCCGATGACCTATGAGGAGGCGCGTGCGTCGCTCGAGACGCATGCCCATAACTCGCGGATGTTCCTGGCCGGCCGGCCGGATGTGGAGCCGGAGATCCTTTACTACCTCGCAACCGACGATGCCGTCGAAGTGCGTCGCTTGGTGGCCGCAAATCCGGCGACGCCGCAGCAGGCCAACAAAATTCTGACGGACGACAGCGACGAGGATGTCCGTTGCGAGCTGGCAAGAAAGATCGCCCGCCTGGTGCCGGGGCTCGATCCGTACGAGGCATCGCGCATCCACGAGCTTGCGATCGAGGTGATGGAACGTTTGGCGCGCGACAGCCTGCCGCGCGTGCGCGCGATCTTGGCCGAGGAGATCAAATCGTCGAACCGAGTTCCCGCACAGATCGTCAAGCAATTGGCGCAGGATCTCGAATTGATCGTTTGCGCGCCGGTGCTGGAGTATTCGCCGCTGCTGTCGGATCAAGATCTGATCGAAATCGTCGCCTGCGCACGGGTCGAAGGCAGCTTGGCGGCGATCGCGCGCAGGCCTGCGGTCAGCTCGCCGGTGTCGGACGCCATCGTGGCGTCGCTCGACGTCTCCGCCATCGCCGCACTTCTTGCCAATCCCAACGCGCAGATCCGCGAGGAAGCGCTCGACCGGGTGATCGAGGGCGCGACCGAGGTCGAAGCTTGGCATCAGCCCGTCGTGGTGCGGGCGGATCTTTCGATGCGTGCGGTGCGTCGCATCGCTTCCTTCGTCGGCGCGGCATTGTTGCGACAATTGTGCGAGCGCGGCGGGCTTGATGAAGAAACGGCGACGCATCTGAACAAGCGCGTACGCGAGCGGCTCGAAAGCGGAGCGCTGAACGACGAGGGCGGGGCCGCCGAAGCCAAGGCTCAGGCCGCCGTGCAAGAGGCGCTTGCAAGCGGTACGCTCGACGACGAGTTCGTTTTGGCCGCGGCCGACGAGGGCGACCGTCGCATAGTGGCTTTCGCGCTGGCAGCGCTCGCGAATATTCCCAAAGCGATCGTCGACCGGATTTTGGTTAGCCAGTCCGGCAAAGCGATCACCGCGTTGGTTTGGCGGGCGAAACTATCGATGCGCGTCGCCGTCAAGGTGCAAGCAACGGTGGCGCGATTGCCGGGAACAAAGATGGTGATGGCGCGCGAGGGTGTGCACTTTCCCTTGTCGCAAGAAGAAATGACCTGGCACATGACGTATTTCGGTGCCGGCGCTTAGATTATTTCTGCGCGGCCTCGTCTCGTTGAGGGGCAAACTCGAATGTGATGCCGGGCCGGCCCAGCGTGTCGATCTTCAGGAACCCCGTGTTGCTGAAACCGCGGCCTGCGCAGTCGGCGGCGTCTTCGATCTCGAATGAGGACTCGCGGCTGCAAAATTGAGTTGTGCCGCCCCATGATTGCGACACGCCTTCGGCGCGATCGGCCGAGGCGAAGGCATAGACGAATTGGTCGATCAAGCGGTCCTTGATCACTTTCTCGCACTGCTGAGGCTGAAGACGCCACCAGCCCATGCTTCTTTTTTTGCCTTGCGAGTCGGTCGCCATGGCCGTCCACACGATATCTTGGGTACGGTTGCAAAACGTCAGACCGGCCGAGGCTTGGCTTTTTGCGGCTTCGGCCAAAAGCCTCGTGTAGGTGGTCCCAGCGTCGGCGCCCGGCGGGACGGCGAATGCGGTGCGCGCTTGGGCGAGAGTTTCGTTGAATTTCGGACCGGCAACACCGTCGATCGGTCCATCGAAACGCCCCAGGTCGAAGAGAAGTCGTTGAAGACCCGCGATACGGGCCTGATCCAGCGACTTGTAGGCGATCGCCTCGGACAATGTCGTCACCCACGCCGCCTTACCGTTGGTTTCGACTTTGGCGAAGTCTTGCGCCTCGAATCCCGGGCCGCAGGTGTCGCTGCCGTCGCTATTGGCTTGGAAGTTTCCTTTGCCGGTGCACAGTGTTTGGGTGCCGCCCCACGTGCGAATGGGTCCGGTGTGAGCGAAGGACGAGCGAGCGAAGCTGTAGTAAACGGGTTGGGTCAACGTGCCTTTGATGACGACCGTGCATAGGCCCGCCGGCACGATCCACCATCCGCGCGTCGCCCACAGGCCGCCGTTGCGAATACCGACCGCAACCGACACCGCATAAGACGTGCGATTGCAAAAGCTGTAGTCGCTGGTCGCGTTCTTGACCGGGCGTTCGGCGGCAGGTGCGCCGGCATCGGCCTTGCCGCCGGGAACCGCAATGATCCGCGGCTTGTTCGTGCGCGCGGGCACTTGCGGTTTGGGCGACTGCGGGCTGAGCTGACTGCCGGGCGTCATCGGCAAGATGATCGGGCGGCTGGGCTTTGCCGGGGTCGGCGCGGTTTCGCTTTCGGGTTGCTGAGCCGACGCCACGGCCGTCACGGCGGCAAGCGCCATGGCGATCGGTAGCGATAAACGCCGCAACTTCGGTGGCTTCACGTCGCGCCTTTGGGTGCCGAACTTCAGCTCTGCACAATCATGGTTCCGGCACCATGTTCTGTAAACAGCTCAATGAGCAGGACGTGCGGGATGCGTCCGTCGAGGATGACCGCGGCTCTCACCCCCTGATCGACCGCGTCGATGCATGTCTGGACCTTGGGGATCATTCCGCCCGAAATGGTGCCGTCGGCGATCAAGGCGCGCGCTTCGGTTGTAGTTAGACGTTCAATCAAGTTCCCGTTGCGATCCATCACGCCCGGTACGTCGGTCAGCAGCAGCATGCGGTCGGCGTGTAAGGCGCCGGCAACGGCGCCCGCCACCGTGTCTGCGTTGATGTTGAAGGTCTCGCCCGCGCGACCGACTCCGATCGGCGCGATCACCGCGATCATGTCGGCGCGCACGATCGTGTGCAGAACCTCGGTGTTGATCTTTTCCGGCTCGCCGACGAAGCCCAGATCGACCGTCTGCATCTGACCTGTGGCGGGATCCTTCTTCGTGCGGATGAGTTTCTTGGCGACGATCAACTGGCCGTCCTTGCCCGAAACGCCGACCGCGCGTCCGCCCGCGTTGTTGATGGCCGAGACGATTTGCTTGTTGATGGTGCCGGTCAGAACCATTTCCACCACTTCGATGGCGGCTTGATCGGTGACGCGCAAGCCGTCGACGAACGAGGATTTGATTTCCAAGCGTTTAAGCATAGCGCCGATCTGCGGCCCGCCGCCGTGAACGACGACAGGTTCGATGCCGGTTTGGCGCATCAGAACGATATCTTGCGCGAAGTGTTCGGCCACGCCTTCTTCGCCCATCGCGTTGCCGCCGTATTTCACTACGACGGTCTTTTGGTCGTAGCGCAGAATGTAAGGCAGCGCTTCGGTCAGAACGCGCGCCGTCGCCCGCCACTTGGCGAGTTGGCGCAAGCTTTGAACGCGATCGTCCTTGCCTTGAAAATTGCTGTTGTCGTCCGAACCGGAACTCATGCGCGCCTTCCGTCAGCGGCGGACTTATATCCGTTTTCCGGCGTGCGTGCCACGCGCGTCAACAAGGCGCGCAGTTCGGGAATGCCCAGTCCCTTCTCGGCGGAGGTGGCGATGTGCTCAGGCAAGCAGGCCGGATGCTCCGCGATGTGGCGTTCTACATCGTTAATGGCTTGCTCGCGCTCGGTGGCATTGAGTTTGTCGATCTTGGTAAGGACGAGATGGAACGGCGCAGATGCGAGGTCGAGCAAAGTCATCATCGCCAGATCGTTATCTTGAGCACCGTGACGGGCGTCTATCAGCAAGCAGACGCGCTTCAGCTGGGCGCGGTGTTGAAGATAGGCCACGATGAGCTCGCGCCAATTCTCCTTCGTCTCTTTGGAGACGCGGGCAAAGCCGTATCCGGGCAGATCGGCGATCGTCAGCCGCGTGCCCAGATCGAAGATGTTAATGTCGCGCGTGCGGCCCGGCATGTTGGAGACGCGCGCAGTCTTGCGATGGGTGAGCGCGTTGATCAAACTCGACTTGCCGACATTGGAGCGGCCGGCAAAGGCGATTTCTGGCAACTTGGTCCGGGGCAGGTCCGCGACCTTCGCTACCGGGCGTAGGAACTCGCATTCCTGGGCGAACAGAACTTGGCCGCGCTTCAGCCATTCCTTGTCGTCTGGCGCCGTCCGGTTCGACATCACTTACCTATTCGCCCGGTGCCGGCGGTTTTTCGCTTTGCCGGCTGAGCAATTTAGAAGCCCAGACGGGCATCTTTAAGTTGGCGCCGATGTCGACCGGCACGTTCATGCGTCGCATGATTATGTATTGCTGGGCCATCGACAGGACGTTGTTGACGGTCCAATAGACAACAAGACCAGCCGGAAACGACGCCATCAGATAGGTGAACACCGGCGGCATCAGCGTCATCATCTGCTGTTGCACGGGGTCGGTGGCGGGCGGGTTCATCTTGGTTTGGACCCACATGGTCAGGCCCATCAAGACGGGCCAAACGCCGAGTAGCAAGAACGACGGAACGGTGTAGGGCAGCAGACCGAACAGATTGAACAGCGACGTGGGGTCGGCCGCCGCCAAGTCCTGGATCCAGCCGAAGAACGGCGCATGGCGCATTTCGATGGTGACGAATAGGACCTTGTAGAGCGAAAAGAAAACCGGAATTTGAATCAGGATCGGCAGGCAGCCCATCATCGGATTGATATGTTCGCGTTTGTAGAGCGCCATCAATTCCTGCTGTTGCTTCATGCGGTCTTCTTTGTAGCGCTCCTGAATTTCCTTCATTTGAGGCTGGACCTTCTTCATCTTGGTCATCGACTCGTACGAGCGATTGGCCAAGGGGAAGAACAGGATCTTGATGACGATCGTGAGCAGGATGATAGCGACGCCGAAATTGCCGACGAGTTTGTTGAACCAATCGAGAGCCACGAACATCCAGTAGGTGATGATCGAAAACCAACCCCAGTCGATCGTCATATCGAAGCGGAAAATGCCAAGCTTGTCTTCGTACATTTCGATCAACGAGACGACCTTGGCGCCGGCGTATAAATTGTGGGTGACCGTCGTGCTGGCGCCTGCCTGGATATTGCGGGGGGCAAGAAGGTAGTCGGTGCGGAAGATTTCGCTTTCGTTCTGCTTGGCGATCGAAAAGCGGGCGGAGAATTGCTCGTTCTGCGGCGGGATGATCGTTGCCATCCAATACTTGTCGGTGATGCCGAGCCAACCGCCGGTGCTTTCGAACTTGAGTTCCTTTTCATCGCGGTCGCGCATGTCGGAATAGGTTTCGTCCTGCAGAATTTCGCCCAGGACGCCGATCAAACCTTCGTGCAGGATCCAGTTTGCCTCGTGCTTGGGCTCGCCCTCGCGCGCAACGACCGCATAGGGGTAAAGCGTCACCGCGCCGCCGGTCTTGTTTTCGACCGTGTCGGCGATCGTGAACATGTAGTTCCCGTCCAGCGCAATGCGGCGCTTGAAGACGAGACCTTGGCCGTTGTCCCAGGTCAGGGTTACCGGCGATGACGGGGTCAGTTTTTCGCTCGAGGCCGTCCAAACCGTGTTTTCGCCGGGCACAGGCATGGCGGAGCCGGGGTTCGTCCAACCGATCTGCGCGAACGTGGCACCGGTCGAACCGTGCGGCGTCAGGAAGACGATTTCCGGGCTCTTGGGGTCGATCGTTTCGCGATACTGCTTCAATCGCAGATCGTCGATCTGGGCGCCGGTGAGTTTGATCGAGCCGTCGATCTTATCGTTATCGAAGCGCAGCCTTGCGCCGCCGGTCGCGAGAACCGCTTCGCGCGGCTGGGGCCCGGTCACGGGTGCGATGGAGGGCGCAGGCGCGCCGGGCAAAGCGGGCGCCGGCGTTGTCTGGGTCTGGGCGGCGACGCGTTCGGCGGCCATGCGTTGACGTTGCGCTTCGATGCGCGGGGCTTCGACGAAATACTGCCAGACGACCAACACAAGGACGCTGAGCAACACCGCTGCAATCAGATTGCGGCTTTCAGGCTGCTTGTTCATCTGACGGTCTCGGTCTCGCACGTGTGGGAATGGGTGTGATGGGAAGAAGTTTTCTCTGGCACGGGATCGTAGCCTTCACTTCCGCCGAGCCACCTGATCGGGTGGCAGCGTGCAAGGCGGCGAAGCGTCAGCCAAATGCCGACAAAGGGTCCGCGCTTTTCGATGGCCTCGATCGCATAGGCCGAGCAGGTCGGTTGATAGCGGCAAACCGGACCGACGAACGGCGAGATCGCATAGCGGTAAAAGAAGATCGGTGCTTGAACCAGGCGGACGGAGGCACGGCGCATCAGCGCGAACATCGTCATGGCTCCACCGTTTTTGGGGGGCGGCCCCCATGCACCTTGCGGAGAGCCTGCTTCAAGTCTTCGACGAGCGTTGCAAACGGCCGCGTCAGCGTCGCGTCGCGGCCGATCAGAACATAGTCATGGCCCGGTGCCGCATAAAGGGGCAGGACAGCGCGCGAGGCTTCGCGCAGGCGCCGCTTGGCGCGATTGCGGATCACGGCATTGCCGACCTTTTTTGTCACCGTGAAGCCCACGCGGATGTCGGTTGCTTTCGTTTGAGGCGGGTCGGCCGGAGGCGTTTCGGCCATCTGGAGCACAAGACCCGGGGCCGCCCACTTGCGCCCGCGGTTGAGCCGCAGAAAATCTGCGCGTTTGACCAGACGCGACACTTTGACCTTAGCGTTGGGTGTCCCGGCGCTGTCCAAGCGCTTTGCGGGTGTTAGGCCGAAAGGCGCTTGCGGCCGTGGGCGCGGCGGCGGGCCAGCAATTTGCGGCCGTTTCCGGTGGCAAGGCGGGCGCGGAATCCGTGACGGCGCTTTCTGACGAGTTTGCTTGGCTGATAGGTGCGCTTCACGGCACGATTCCTTGGAAATTTCCGGCTGGGCGAGTGCGGGCATATAGGGAATTCGGCCGTTCAAGTCAAATCTTTGCACCAGGGGCTGCCGCGCGCGGTTCGGCCAAAAACGAAGCCGTGAGGCGCCTGTTACGCCGGGATGATGGCATAAGCCGCAAGTAGAGCAAGAATCGAGGATCAAGCTGTGGCACCAATCATTCGAACCTTCTGCATCTGGTTTGCGGGATGGGCTGTCGCTGTCGCCGTGGGCGGGCCGGCGTATGCGGTGGAGCTCGACCAGGCATTTTCCGTCAACGACCCGAACTCAACCATGACCGTCGATCACAACGCCTGGGACAAGATTCTTTCCGTCTACATCGCGGCGTCGCCGGACGGCATCAATCGATTCGCCTATGGGCGGGTGGCCAAAGCGGACGGCAAGGCGCTGAAGTCCTACCTCGCCAAGCTGCAAGGCGTGAAGGTGACGGCGTTGAAAGCCGACGAGCAGCGGGCGTTTTGGATCAATCTCTACAACGCGCTGACGATCGACGTGGTGCTCGACCATTACCCGGTCAAGACGATCCGCGATATCTCGCTGGGTGGCGGTCTCTTTGCGATCGGGCCGTGGAAGAAGGAATTGGTCACCGTCGAGGGGCGCAAGCTTTCGCTCGACAATATCGAGCACGACATATTGCGGAAAGTGTGGAAGGACCCTCGCGTGCACTACGCGGTCAATTGCGCGTCGAACAGCTGTCCGAACCTGATGATCAAAGCGTTCACGGGAGCGAATCTCGATCAGATGCTGACGCAAGGGGCGCGCGACTATGTCAATCACCGGCGGGGCGTGAACGTGAACGGCGGGCGTTTGCGGCTGTCGAATGTATACGATTGGTACGCCCGGGATTTCGGTTCAACCGATGCCGCGGTTATCGCTCATGTGTCGGGATATGCGGAACCGGCGCTCAAGGAACAACTTGCTCGCATCAAATCGATAGCCGGTTACGACTATGATTGGTCGTTGAACGAGGCTAAATGAGGCCTCATGGAAACGCCAGACACCAAAGCCAAATCCGGAATTTCGCTCGTGCGCCTGCTCCCGCTTCTGTTGCTTGGGGCGGGGCTGGTCGGATTCTTCGCGCTCGGCCTTAACGATTATCTGACGCTCGATCTTCTGAAGGAAAATCGCGGCGCGCTGAAGGATTGGGTGCATGCCCACAAGACGGAGGCGGTGGCGATGTTCATCGTCGCCTATATTCTCGTGGCGGCGTTCTCGCTGCCGATCGGGGTGCTGGTCAGTATTGCCGGCGGGTTTTTGTTCGGCAGCGTGTTCGGCGCGGCTTGGATCGTGGTGGGTGCCACCATAGGTGCCACCATTCTCTTTCTTGTGGCCAAGACGGCGTTGGGCGATCCGCTGCGCGCGCGCTTTGGGGCACAGATCAAATCGATGGAAGACGGATTTCGCGCCAACGCGTTCAGCTATTTGATGCTGCTGAGGCTCGTGCCGTTGTTTCCATTTTGGTTGGTCAATTTAGCGGCGGCCTTTACCGGCGTTTCCGTCGCGACCTTCGTCGCGACGACGTTTATCGGCATTATTCCGGGTGCCTTCGTGTTTGCGAGTATCGGCAACGCGGCCAATGCCGCGTTCGAGGCGGGCAATGAACTCGATCTCAGTCTTGCGACGATACTGTCGCGGCCCGACTTTTACATTCCGATCGTCGGCTTGGCGGTGCTTTCGTTAATCCCGATCGTCTATCGCGCCTTCGCGGCGAAGAAGCAGGTTTAAGCGCGATGAGCGAGCGCATCGAGGCCGATATTTGCATCATCGGCGCGGGGTCGGGCGGGCTTTCTGTTGCTGCGGGCGCGGCGCAGTTGGGGCGCAAGGTCGTCTTGATCGAACGCCATAAGATGGGAGGGGATTGTCTCAACTATGGCTGCGTCCCGTCGAAAGCGTTGATCGCGGCGGCGGCCCACGCACATGCGGTTAGGCGTGGCGCCGAATTCGGCGTCGACGCGGACCCCAGGGTCGATCTTGCGCGCGTGATGAAGCACGTGCACGGCGTGATCGCCGCGATCGAGCCCAACGACTCGGTCGAGCGTTTCGAGAAGCTCGGCGTGCGCGTGATCAAGGCGGCGGCGCGCTTTACGAGCTCCAGCGAAGTCGAAGCGGGGGAATATCGCGTCACGGCCAAGCATTTTGTTATCGCCACGGGGTCCTCGCCGCTGAAAGTGCCGATCCCGGGCTTGGACAAGACACCCTATTTCACCAATGAGACGATCTTCGACAATACGGTTTTGCCCGAGCATTTGGTGGTGATCGGCGGCGGGGCGATTGGGCTCGAGTTGGCGCAAGCGCACCGGCGATTGGGCGCCCGGGTAAGCGTGCTCGAAGCCAAGCAAATTATGCCGAAGGACGATCCCGAGGCTGTGGCGATCGTGCGCTACGCGTTAGAGCGCGAAGGCGTCGTCATTCGCGAGAATGCCGCGGTGACGGCGGTTGCTCAAGCGGATGGCGGCGTTGCGGTGACGATTACGCGCGACGGCCGGAACGAGGTGATTACGGGCTCGCATTTGCTGCTTGCGGCGGGGCGCGCGGCGAATGTCGAGGGACTTGGTCTCGATGCCGCAGGGATCAAGTATTCGCGCAAGGGCATCGAGGTCGATAGCGGATTGCGCACGTCGAACCGCCGCGCCTACGCCATCGGCGATGTCGCGGGCGGGCTGCAGTTCACGCATGTAGCCGGATATCATGCGGGGCTCATCATCCGGCGCGTGTTGTTCAAGGTGCCCGCGAAGACCGACAACTCCGCCATTCCGTGGGCGACCTTTACCGACCCGGAATTGGCGCATGTCGGCATGACCGAGGCGCAGGCGCGCGAGAAGGGTTTGGCCGTCAGCGTGGCGCGCTGGCCGTTGCACGACAACGATCGTGCGCAGGCCGAGCGGGAGTTGCATGGGCTTGCCAAGATCGTCGTGGTGAAGGGACGCGTCGTGGGCGCGACCATCGTCGCCCCGCATGCCGGCGACCTGATCCTGCCGTGGGTTATGGCGATTTCGCAGAAGACGAAGTTAAGCGCGATGGCGGGTTTGGTTGCCGCCTATCCGACTTTCAGCGAGATTTCCAAGCGGGCGGCCAGTTCCTATTTTACGCCGGCCCTATTTTCCAACCGGACGCGCTTTGTCGTTAAGGTTTTGTCCTGGTTCGGTTAATCCCCGTATGCCTTTCTCGTGAGAGGGGTTGGTGTGCTATCCCTCGCGGCGGCGATGGTCGGGTTCTTCCGCAAATTTCAGGCCTTTTTGCACCGGCATATGGCGGGCAGCCTGTCGGTGAAGCTGTTGCTGGCGACGACACTGTTCGTTTTGCTGGCGGAGATGCTGACCTACTTCCCGTCGGCCGCGCGCTATTATCACGACCTTTTGGCGGGGCGATTGGCTTCGGCGCAGATCGCCGTGTTGGCGCTCGAAGAAGTGGCCGACAGCGATTTGTCGCCGACTTTGCGGAACGAGTTGTTGGCCAATGCCGGGGTGCGTTTGGTCGCGCTCAAGCGCAACAACACCCGCCGGCTTTATCTTGCGGAGAGCATGCCGCCTACGGTCGACGTGCAGATCGACCTCAGGAGCGCGACGTGGCCCGAACTCATTCTCGCCAGTCTCGATTGCATGGTGATGGGAAACGGGCGGGTGTTGCGGGTGCAGGGCACACCGCGGCTCGGCGGCGGCGATCTGATCGAGGCGTTGATCGACGAAGCGCCGATCCGCCGGGACCTGTTGACCTATTCGGCGCGCATTCTGGTGTTGTCGGTGCTGATCGCGATGGTGACGGCGGGGTTGGTGTTTGCCACGATTTATCATCTGTTCGTGCGCCCGACACAGCGGGTGACGCAATCGATGCTGAGTTTTCAGGAAAAGCCCGAGGATGCGCAGCGCATCATCGTGCCATCGGCGCGGACCGACGAGATCGGCCAGTCCGAGCGGGTGTTGGCCGCGATGCAGACCGAGTTGCGCCAGGCGCTGCAACAGCGCGAGCATTTGGCGGCGCTCGGCACGGCGGTGGCCAAGATCCAGCACGATTTGCGCAATATCCTGGCGAGCGCGCAGTTGGCGTCCGATCGCTTGGCGTCGAGCAACGATCCGACGGTGAAGACGATCGCGCCGCGCTTGATCAAATCCATCGACCGCGCCATCGCACTGACAACAAGCACATTGAAATACGGGCGCGCGGAAGAGTCGCCGCCCAGGCGCACACGCCAGCCCTTATTGCCGTTGGCCGAAGAAGCGATGCATGCGGCGCTGGCGGCGGGCGACGGCACGGTCGGTTGGAGCAATTCGTTCGATCCTCATTTGCTGATCGAAGCGGACGGCGAACAGATGCTGCGTCTTTTGATCAATATTGGGCGCAATGCGGTGCAGGCGCTCGAGGGTCGGCCGGGCGCTGCCGTCGTGCTCAGCGCGGAGCGGCGCGATGGGGCGTTGCTGATCGATCTTTCGGATAGCGGTTCGGGCATTCCGGAACCGGCGTTGAAGTCCTTGTTCGAGCCGTTCGCGCGCAAGGGCCGGGCGGGAGGGACGGGCTTGGGGCTTGCCATAGCGCGCGAACTGGCGCGCGGACATGGCGGGGATGTTGTTCTGCTGCGCACAGGGCCGGAAGGGACGACGTTCCGCATCACCATTCCCGACGCGCAGTCGTTCGCGGACGCTGCCTCGTGATTTTGCTCGGCGATATCGGCGGCACAAACGTGCGCTTTGCGACGTTGCATGCGGACGGACGCATAGACGGGATCGAGAGTTGGCTGACGGCGATCTATCCGAATTTCGCCGAGGCCGTTAGGGCCTACGCCGAAGCGACGGGCGCGCGATTGCCGTTTCAAGCCGCGGCGATTTGCGCGGCGGGGCCGCTGGCGGGCGACCACATCGATCTGACGAATTGCGCTTGGAAGATTTCCGTGGGCGAGATCGCGGCGGCGACGGGTGCGCCCGCGCCGATCCTTGTCAACGATTTCGCGGCGGTAGCGCGGGCTTTACCCGCACTAGGGGCTGACGATCTCGTACAGAACGGCGGCGGCGCGGCTTTGAAGCGTGCGCCGAAAGTGGTGCTGGGACCGGGCACGGGGCTTGGTGTTGCAAGTGTGGTGTCCGACGGACGCGATGGATGGATCGCGTCACCCGGCGAGGGCGGACATTGCGATTTGGCGGCGACGAACGAGCGCGAGATCGCAATCGTCTTTCACCTGATCCGCGAGTACGGGCACGTATCGGTCGAGCGGGTATTGTCGGGGCCGGGGCTTGAGACGCTTTATCTCGCCATCGCATCGCTCGATGGATTGAAGTTGAACGCCAAGCCCATCGCGCATGATATTGCGGCAGCGGCGCGCGCGGGACGTGATGCGGCGGCGGTCGAAGCGGTGGCGCTGTTCACCGGCTGGCTGGGCAGCGTGGCGGGAAATCTGGCGCTGATCTTGGGCGCGCAAGGCGGGGTCTACATCGCGGGCGGCATCGTTCCGCGATGGGGCGATCTGTTCGATGCGAAACTGTTTCGCCGGCGGTTCGAGGCGAAGGGGCGAATGCGTGGGTTCCTGGCGCCGATCCCGTGCTATCTCGTGACGGCGAAGGATTTGGCGTTTCGCGGGTTGGCGGAGATCGTTCGAAAATCGGCCTAGATGCTCAGACACTGGCGCTGAGCGCGTGTCACAGCATGAGACTTATTCTTGCGGGACCTT
>JANOFM010000040.1:0-33333 GCA_031413635.1 Alphaproteobacteria bacterium
CGACAAAGGGATATGCAACCGATAGATCGAGCTTTGCCAACACGAACAGCCAGACGATGGCGCCCAACCCGTAAAGCGACAGTCCGCCGACGATCTCCGGCGAGGTCAACAGCGCGAACGCCGAAGGGTATAATTCCCCTCGTGCGATTGCCTCTGCCACATGCGGCCGACTGACGCCGAGCTTAAGCGCAAGCTGTGCACAGGCCGAAAGAAGCACGCTGGTCAAAATAAGCGACAATGAGAGATAGGTCATGACAGTCACCCTAGAAGTGGATCAGTCGAGCAGCAGCTATCGTGGCCAGGCAAATCGCGCCGGTCGCCAAGCTCACCCTGTCCTTCACGGCAAAGAGAACCGGATCTTCGTTGATCTTTCCACGCCTGGCGCCCATCCAAACGCGATTGATCCAATAGAGAATGGCCGGACACATGATCCATAGAAATTCCGGCGTCGGATACTGGGCCCTTACTTCCGGGCTGTTGAGATAAAGCGCCATCACGAGCACGGCCAACCCGCCGGCCACGGCGCCAAGAGTAAAAGTCGTCTCCAAATCCACCGCCGCATAGCCCCTGCCGGCCAAGCGTTCCAACCCACGCTGTAGCGACTGCGCCAATTCGACGTAGCGCTTCACAAAAGCAAGGCTGAGAAACAAAAACATCGAGAACGCCAGGAGCCAGAACGTTGGCGGCGCGGACACGGCGGCGGAACCTGCGATTACGCGAATCGTATAGAGCCCGGCGAGAGTGAAAACATCGATCGTCGATACCCGCTTGAGCCAAAGCGAGTACAGGAGCGACGTCGAACAATATACGGCCAGGGTCAGCGTGAACGCCGCAGGCAGATAGAGCCACGCCAAGGAAAACCCAGCAATCAGCAACGCCGGCGACAAAGCGAGGCCCGCCGTGATCGGAAGTGCACCCGACGCAAAGGGACGAGACTTCTTTCTGGGATGCGTCCGATCATCCTGCAGGTCGAGCATGTCGTTGATCAGGTAAATTGCGGACGCGCAAAGCGAGAATATGACGAACCCGAGAGTCGCCGCCGCGACCGATGCGGCGGAGGTGTAGAGATGAGCGGTCAATAGCGGCACAAACAACAAAGCGTTCTTGATCCATTGGTGCGGGCGCAAAGCCTTCCACGCGGATCGCCATGTGCCGCCGCCCGAGGTGAATATTTTTTCAACTTTTCCCCGCGCCTTCGCCGAGGCAACGTCGGAGGCCGGGGCATCGACGAATATGCACTTGCTGGCCGCATCCCACAGCGGGCGATCGGCGGCGCTATCGCCAGCGTAGGCAAACGGCGCGCCCGATTGCAGTGCCAGTATCCGCGATAGTTTCGCGCTCCCTTTGGTGTTGATCGTTTCTTCGGAGGCGATCACTTGCGCAAACAAACCCAAGTGGCCCGCCACGCGCTCGGCAATCGCGCGGTTCGCCGCAGTCGCGAGATAGAGCGTTCGCCCTGCTCTCTTTTGTTCCGACAGATATTCCAACAGGGGCTCGTTGTAAGGCAGGTCTGCCACCGACACAGGGCCATGACGACTAGCGAACGACTTCAGCGCGGCGCGCCCGCCCAGGAGGCGGACGGGAAGAAGGACGAGCATTAACGGGTCGTGTTTCGCAATCGAAACGATACTTTCGACGAGCAGGTTCGATCGCACCAGCGTGCCGTCCAAGTCGACAAAGAGCGGTAGCGCTGTCACTTTGCTGGATTGACCGTTGTGGCGAGACGAGGGCCGGTCGGCGGGAACGCGCGACATGACCATATCCGCTCGCGGTATGAAACACCTTGCCCGATATTTTCCTTGTCATGCAACGTTAACAACCGATCTCTGCAATTGTTCTATGGCGGAAGGGCCGTTATATCGTTAAACGAAAGCCCGCCGGTGGGGTGGCTACGGCACCACATAGACGTCGGGGATGCACACCCCGCCTCTCGCATCGGAAGGCTCGAGAGTCTCGACACCATGGAGCTGTAAATTTCGTGTTTGGTTTTGCAAAGCGAGTGGGTAAGCGCCTTGCCTTCCAAAGTGGCGCGTTCGCGCTTTTCCAAAGATATGCGCGAAGCGACACGCTCACCGTGTTGATGTTCCACCGGGTGCTGCCGGAGACGGACCCGAGATTTCTCGGCGCGCACCCAACTTTCACGATGCGCCTTGACGTCTTCGAAGCCTGTCTGGAATTTCTGGGTTCGCACTACGCGTTCGTTTCGTTGGGTCAAGTGCGCGATGCGTACGACCGTAAGCGCCCGCTGCCGCCGAACGCGCTTCTCCTAACTTTCGACGACGGTTGGGAAGACACCGCGCGCTATGCCGCTCCCACCCTCGCGGCGCAAGGCATACCGGCCGCCGTTTTCGTGACGACCGGGGCTATGGGTTCGAGCACCATACCGTGGCGGGATGTCGCCACGTGCGTGTGGCGAATTCGAACTTGTAGTGCCGTTCATTCCGGCGATCCGGAAACGCGCTCGTTGCCCGATTTGCTGACCGTCCTGGGCGAGATGGATCCGATGCAACGAAACGCTTGGTTGCTTAACGAAGTCTCGCAGGCAGGCAGTCGTATTCTGCCGCTCATGATGTCGATCGACGATCTTCGCACTTTGCCGGCGACGGGCCTTGAGGTGGGTGGGCACGGCGTAACACATGCATCGATGACGGACGTGGCGGATGTCGATAGCGAGATTTCACCGTGTTACTCGCTTTTGACGCAAACCTTGGGTGAGGCGCCGTATGCGTTTTCGTTTCCGAACGGACGGTATACGCAAGCCATTGCGGGCAAGGTTATTAGCCAAGGATTTCGAATTGTCTTTACCAGCGATGGCTGCATCAACAAGCTGGAAGACGGCTATCCCACGAGCCCGCAGTTCGGACGGGTGTGCCCGTCAGAAGACGACATAGTGGGTCCGGACCGAAAATTGGCGCCGGAGAGATTTGCGCAATTGCTGATGAGCCATCCGGTCGACACACCGATCGGCATGCGCGTGCAATAAGATCGCGACCGGTCATGTGGGATGCAATCTCTGGCAAGGGCGTGGAAGGCCTCGTGAGCGTGGTCGTTCCGGCGCACAATGCGCGCGTGACCTTGGCGCGGGCGTTGCGATCGATCGAAGCGCAAACCTATCGCGATATCGAAGTCGTGCTCATCGACGATGCGAGCGTCGACGGCACGAGCGACGTGGCGCGTGAGACCGTCAAGCATTGGCGCGAGATCGCGTTCACGCTCGTTCGCTTAGAACAGCAGGGCGGCGTTTCGGCCGCGCGAAACAAGGGTATCGAGATCGCACGAGGGGAATTTATTGCGTTCCAGGATTCAGACGACGAGTGGCTTCCGGAAAAGACATCGGCCCAGATCGCAGCGCTCAAGAGCGACCCGGATCTGGTCTTCGTCACCTGCGAGCCGATCGTCGTTAGCTACGGCAAACGCGAGATCGTGACGATCCACAGCAGTGCAGAACGCGCGAACGGCGACGACGGCTGGAAAACGCTGCTGAAGACGGCTTGCATAGCAACTCCCAGCGTCATCGTTCGCCGCTCTGCGCTGGCTGCCGCCGGCGGTTTTGACGCGTCGCTGCAAGTGGCCGAAGATCAGGACCTATGGATCCGCCTGGCGCTTTGCGGTCCCATCCGGCACTTGGAAGATTGCTTGTTGAAGGTTTACCGGCAGTCCGGCGGCCTGATGGATATGGTCCGCGGTCAGATCAAGTCCACCGCACTTCCGGTCATATTGGGGCACTTGGGCCGCGCGCGAGCCCGGCTGAGCCAGCGCGAGAGCAATCAAATATTGGCATCGAGATATGCCTCGACCGGCCGGGATTGCTACGAGAGCGGTCAATTGGCGAGCGCTTTTGGATATTTCGCGCAAGCATCGCTGCACGGGCAATCCGTCGTTGGTCTCGTATGGTATCTTCTTGCAGCCTCGCTTCCGGCGCAGTTGTTGAAGCGCTCAGTCGGCATGACCCCGATTGCTCCATCGAGCATGCAACCTATCGTTCTTGAGGCATTGGACAAACCCTGGTTGACGGTTGTTCTAGACGCGTGCGAGGTCGAGCGCGGCGAAAAGCTTGCCCCCTCGGAGATGCGCGCGCTCTTGCTGGAGACGATCGAGGTTTGTCAGCGGTTCAAAGCCGTGCCCACGCTTGTTGTTAACGAAAGCGTGCTCGACGACGCAGAGATGGTGCGCGTTTTGCGCGAGAATGCCGTTGCCGGGAAGATTGAGATCGCAACGTCACTTACAACGAGCGGGATAAGCGGTTTCAACGCACTGTGCCAACTGCTCGAACGGCTCACGCGCCGCGTGGAAAGCGAGATCGGCCGCAAGCCGACCATCTTCAAGGCGCAAGGCAATTGGTTCGTTCCCTCACTGCCGAAGCTGCTTGAGACTCTGGGCTACGAAGTGGACTTGAGCGTGTTGCCGTTCGCCAGCTTTCGATCGCGAGGCGGTCCGAATTTTTGCGATTTCGACCATGGCCCTTATTTCTTCGGCACCGATCTGCAAATGGTCGAACTGCCGGTCACTCGCGCATTTTCGGGCATGTTGCTTCGGCTCGGCCCTGCCTTTGCGCCGCTTATTGCGCTTCGGTCCATCGGGCGTTTGGGAATCTCGGCACTGCTGTCCGGCGCGGGGCTGCTTGGCATTCGCACACTGGTGGTCGACGGCGCGGATTCGAATGCGCTCAAAAAGACCGCGCGCCTCGCGCTCGAGCGCGGCGCTCGTGTTCTCAGTATTCACTTCGCGTTGTCCGCGGCGCGACGACAGACGCATTCGGGCGCGAGCGCCGAATGCCCTCCAACGCAATTCGAAGATTTCTTGCGATTCTTCGCCGTCGAATTGGCCGGAACGCAAGTTAAAGTCAGCGACGTTTTTCGATACGCGTCGAAGTTGCCGCGGCACCGTGCAAGCGTGGCCCCCGAGCAACGACAATGATGCGTCCTTCACGGAAAAGAACGGAACTTAAGCCGCAAATTGCATGCGCGCGCACGATGCTTTATTGCCACAACTTGGTATGACGGATCGACGGCATCGTAATGTCGGCGGCAACGACGACCGCGAGGCCTGCAAACGTGTCAACGCCTGAATTCACCGTGTCGGTCCTTTCGGGCGATGGCGCGCACAGGTGGATGCGCGACCCGAAAAATCGGGAGCGATGGCAAAAACTCTACGCGGATTGCCAATGGCGAACGGTGTTCCTGTCGCCGGGATTTTCCGAGGTGTGGTTTGCCAATTACGGCGCCGATTGGAACCCCGTCTTTGCGATAGCGAATGATGCGGACGGGCGGCTCGCCGGACTGATGCCCTTGGCGGCGCACGGCACGTTGATCACGGGCGTCGGCGCGCATCAAGCGGAGTATAGCGGCTTTCTCAGCGGGCACGGGAATGCGGATCGCTTTTTCGAAGTCGCCGTGAAATCCATTTGCCGCGACTTTCCGCGTCATGAAGTTCGCTTTCGCTATCTTCCTCCAGGGACGCCGCCAGGTGCGATGCGACGCGTATGTGACGTAGAGCGCCGGGCGCTGTTGGAGACGTCCGAGCGTCACGTCTTCGTCTTGGACGAGGCATCGATCAACGAGATCCAGAAGAAGAAAGGCAACCGAAGCAAGCTCAACCGGCTCAAGCGCATGGGTAGCTTGGAAATGCGAAAGCTGAACCCGGAAGAATTCGAGACTCAGATCCAAGATATCGTCGCGCTCTGCGATTTCCGTCAGGGCGCGATCAACAATTCCTGCCCGTTCCTCGACGATCCGCGGAAGAAGAACTTTCACCTGGATTGGATCAAGAATTTCGCTGCCGGAATTCACGTGTCGGGCATGTTTCTCGATGGCAAAATTGTTTCATGCATAATATTTGCGCTGAGCGATCGCGAGGCGCACGTGGCGATCTTGGCGCATTCACCGGAGCTTGCGGAAAACTCTCCGAGCAAGATTCATTTCTATCAGGCAGCGTCGATGCTCGCGAGCGAGGGCATTCTTCGCATCGATATGACGCCGGGTGGCGACGATTGGAAGGCACGCTTCGGATCAACGATGGACCAGGTCAGCGAGCTCACGATCTGCGCCAATTTACACGGGGCCCTGGCATCGCGTGTCTTCGCCGCGGCGAAGCCGGCGCTTAGGGCGGCTAAGGCCAATGCCCTCGCGCTGTTGCGCCGGCTGACGCGATCCCGGCATAGCGGCGACCGCGCGCCGGTGAAGGAACCGGTGCGCGTGCGATACGCGGTGCGTTTACGGCAACTTGGTGCGCCACTGTCGCAGAAAGAGGTTGGACGGAATGCTTTGTCAGACTTGCTCAAGTACGGCCCGGCGCTGACCAAGAGGGACCGACAGACCTTTCTGGCGCATGCGCTCATGCGGATCGAAGCCGGCGAGCGGTGCTATTCCATACGAAACGGCGACGCGGGCCTGGCTTGCATCGGGTGGGCGAGCGCAAGCACATCGCCAAGTGCCGGTGCCGACGACGCCACACTCATCCTTTCGGATTTCGTCGTGACAGACGCGCCGACGTCCGAGCGCGCACTTGACGCCGTCGTGGCGCATGCCTTGCGCGACAATTGCCGCAAGGAAGGCATTAGCGTGGAAGCGGCGCAAAGCGAAATTCCGTTGCGCCAGTCTCTCGAAAGGCTTGGATTTGCGGACATCCGGCGCGGTGCGGACGCTCGTTCCGTTACACAACCGTGAAGGCGCCATCCCGCTTGCCCCTCAACGTGCGAGATCCGATAATGGAGTGTCGGGTGGGGGGATATCGATCATGCATCGTCGAGATTTGCTGAAGGGCGCGACAGCTTCCGTGGGTGCGGCGTTTCTCGAGATGCCGGCAGTTGCCGCATCATCTTCCGCCGACCTATCCGGGGACCTAAGCGTCACCGTCAGCCAGAACGGGCGCGCGCTGACCTACTCGCAAAGCGCGGGTACAGACCTCGGCGATTTCGTTGCGCCGGGCTTCGTGCAGCGGTGCATCCGCGTGGATCAAGGAGACAGTCCGCTCACCATATTCTTTCGGCCCGACCGCAATAGCGAACGCGTCGAAGTCGTGTTTGAGCTTGGCCGGATGTGGGGCGCCGCAAACAAGCGCGCCAGTCATATGGGCCGCTACACAGCGACAATTCGCAAAGGTCAGCGGGTGCTCGCCACGGTGGTTGCGCCGAACCATTGGTGGTTTTCGCGATGGCGCTGGCAGTCTTCTGCGCGCCCGGTGGTGCGAACCGCTAAAGACTTGATCGAGGGGAAGCTCTTGTTGCCGTACTCCGCCGATGCATCCGCCTTTGCGGAAAAGCCGGAACCCGCGGGTCCGGCGACCTACGAGCATCCGATGGATTCCGCAGGAATCCAAATCCAACTTGGAACATCTGGTGATCGACCCGACATAGGTCCGGTGACAGATTATCAGGCAGACTATCTCATAACCGGGAGCGTCGCTTCTCTCGCGATATTACGTGCTCAAGCTGAGGCCGCCGCATCGATTCCAATCCACCTCAGAGACGAGGTGACGAGCGCACCCGTCGATTTTTTCCGGCACCCGAACGTGTCTTGGTATGATGAGCCGAACGGTGAGCCGTGGGTTCGACCGTATTCGACAATCGTAGGCGCCGATGGAAAAAATGCGTGCCCCTGGGAGTTGAGCACATCGCACGATCCCGCCCTGAATTATGTTCCGTATCTTCTTACGGGCGACCCCTACCACCTTGAGGAGTTGCAATTTCAAGGCGGGCAGCCGCTTGGCTGGACGAGCTACCATCGTAGCGAAACAGGCCTGCAGGTCGTGTTTCCTGACGACGCGCGATCTTATGCCTGGTCGATGCGAACGATATTCCAACTAGCGAAAATTACTCCTGAATCTGTGCCGCGGTGGCTTCAACCCCGTGCGTACTGGAAGAGGATCGCCGACGACAATTTGAAATGGTTCACAGCGAATTTTGTGAACGAGTCATCGCCCGCGTGTTCCGTGTTCCATTCCGCGACCGGCTTGGAGAATCTGCAGGCTTGGCAGGAGGACTTTCTCGCGACCGTGCTCGGGTGGGCGGTCCTTATGGGATTCGAAGACTGGCGGCGGGCCTATCGGTGGAAGCTGGAATCCACGCTCGCCCGAACAAACGGACGAAGCGGGTGGCCTCGTCAGTGGTGTACTCCGTTTTCAGTGCGCATTTATAAATCGGAACCCGCGGACTTCGTCTATGCGCGAAAGTCGCCATCGAGCATTTGGCAAAAGAGCTGGGCGACGGCTTGGGAGAGTTACCGAGCCAACCCGACCAAGGGCGTCAAGCTGCCATTTCCTGATACCGTTTCCTGGGCGCAGAAGGACGACCCGCAGTTGCTGCTGTACACGCGCGGCGCGCTGGCACTGGCAACGCACTTGGGCATTGAGGAAGCCCGGGAGCCGTTCGAGTTTGTCGACCGCATGGCTGCGAAGAACAAGTTTACTTATTACAAGTGGTCCATAGCGCCAGCTCAATCGAGAAATCCCTGATTGACGATTTGGCGGAAACGGCACCACCGACTGAAGTGTGGTTGCCGTCAGCAGGTCATCGCGGAACGATAGAGTCGGTCATATGCGTCGATCATGCGCGGCAGCGTGAATTCAAGTTCGACTTTGCTTCGGTTGGCATCACCGATCGACGCCCGAAGGTTGCGATCGGTTAAGAGGGCCAGAAGCGCCGCGGCGAAAGCGTCTTCGTTTTCACGCTCGACGATGAATCGAGTATTTTCCGGCGACACGATACTAGGAATATCACCCACCGCCGTACACACGGCGGGCAACCGCGCCGCCATTGCTTCCACCAAGCTCAATGGGAACTGCTCAGTGTCGGAGGAAAGTGCAAAGACGTCAAAGAGTCCGACGTAGCGATGCGGCTCAGGCAAAAACCCGGGCAGATGAACGCGGTTCGCGACACCATGCAATTGCGCCTCATGGACGATCCGATCTTTCTCGGGCCCCACACCAACTATGATGAGCTGCACGTCGAGCGTCTTTGCAACCCTTGCGAACACGCGAACAAGGCGCGTAAGGTTTTTTTCCGGTCGAAGTCCTGCCACTGTACCTACCCACAACCCGCCGAGCGACCGGTCGAGCCCAGGTAGCGTAATCGGTGCAGCCGCCTTGTCGTATAGACCGATATCGACAGCGTTCGGCACGAAACACACGTTTCGGGATGACTGCCACCATGTTTGCGTGGCGGTTCGTTCCAAGACCCGCGAAGGCACGATCAACTTTCGGGCCCCCGCGAGCGCAAATCTTCGAAACCACTTCCGGCGAGGAATTTGTCTGCTGACTTCGTCGGGGCCAAAGCCGTCTTCGTGATGCACCAATGGCGCCAGCCGAAACAGCCGCTCGCACATAACGACTTCTATTGCGCCCCAATTGTAGGTCAATACAAGATCTGGATCGATCTCGCTGATCCGGCGCTTGATCGACATCAATCGCGATAGGAGATTTCCCGCCTTCAGGTCGGGAAACGAGGGAAACTCGACCAGGAGCGATTTGTCCAAGCGAGCACGGGCGTCGAGTTCGCCGGCCGAGACTGATACGATCGAGTGCCTATAACGGCCACCAAATGCACCGAGCAACTGCGCGGCCCGCATTTGCGGCCCCCCCAGATTGAACGTCGAAAAGACATGGAGGAGATGCGGCGCTGCCGACATGGGTCTATTTAGTTCTGCGACAGCGCTGGCATGAATTCACTCTTCCCTATCAGCACAACGGGGCCGACAAACTTCCGATCAGTGTGGCTTCGTCGTTTTTGAATAAACCAATGCCGGAATGAACCCCGGCAGTGACGCTCCGTGGACTAGCAGATCGACGCCACGGGTCAAGAAAATTTCATCGGCGATTTCGGCCGAGCCATTTGCAAGATTGCCGAGCCGCAGGTGGTCGAGGCGGGCCTTTGGCCAACGACGGCGGAAACTCGACGCACTGAATAGCCGCGCAAAAGTTGGAGGCTAAAGCCTCCCGAACGGCGAAGTTCATGGAATTCTTCGCTCATGCACACTTTCTTGGACTTTTCGCGCCCGTCTATGTATTCGTACCGCATTCGATCCAAATGCCTTGGCCAAATTGCGCCTCGGGAAATCCGGGCCGAGATTTGCGACGGACGATGATCGGAGCGTTCGATCTTTGGGAGCGCCAAGGTACTTTGAGATCGAATCGTCTGAGCGCTGCGGCGGGCGATTGCACTCAGTCGAGCGTCTTCCCTTGAAAAGGGTGTGATATTCACTCGGAGGTATTCCGGCTCTGTGACGTCATTCCGTCGACTCGCTTTGGCCATCGTTGCTTTGCTTTCGTCTGTGTCGGGCGCAACTCCGCGCGAGATCAAGCCGACAGATGATTTGCGTTTGGCCGTCTTGAGATTGGAGCCGGGCGAGGAGCTCGTGCTGGGTGGCGGGACTTACTTCGTCACCGGCCGGTTTGCGATCTCTGCGCAGGGCATTGCGGCCAAACCCGTGGTGATCCGCGCCAAGCTGGGCGAACGGCCAGTCATCAATCAGCGAGATCGAGCAGAGGACATACTCGAGATCGAATCCTCGCGGCATCTGGTCGTGCGAGGGATTGAGTTTCTGGGTGGCGCGCACGGAATCGGGATCATCGACTCCGATTTTGTAACGATCGAGGATTGCGAGATCCACAATACGGGCGATGCCGGAATCGCGGCGAATAGCGGCGGGACTTACGAGGGACTGCGGCTACTGCGCAACAACATCCACCATACAGGGGGTACAGGGGAAGGAATGTATTTGGGTTGCAACTACAACCGTTGCCGGGTCGCCCGCAGCTTGGTTGAGGGAAATTATATCCATCACACCAACGGTCCCACAGTCGAGCAAGGCGACGGTATAGAACTGAAAGAAGGAAGCTTCGAGAACATCATCCGTGACAATGTAATTCACGATACTAACTACGCTGGCATCATTACATACGGTACCGTGGGGAATGGCGGACGCAATACGATCGAACGAAATGTAATTTGGAACTCGAACGACAATGGGATTCAGTCAGCCGCGGATGCGTTAATTCGGAACAACATCGTTCTGGGCTCGCCCATTGCAATGCAAAAGCACCAGTCAGCAACCCCTTCCAACCTTGAGGTCACTCACAACACGGTAATTACGAGCGGCGACGCAATTGCGGTCCGAAACGCTTCGGGGCCGATCGTGATTGCAAACAACGCCGTCTTTTCCGAAGCCGCGTACGCCATTCGCCTCGTCAGCGGCGACATCGGACAAATAATGGTTGTCGGAAATGTCGGTGCCGGGATGCTTCAGCGGTTCAAGGAAGGGTTCGTCAGGGGACGCGGAGTTCGGGACGATTTCGTCAACACGAAGTTCGGTGAATTTCGATCAATCGATCTCAGGCCAAAGGCGGGGTCTTCACTTATCGGTGCTGGAAGCAGCACCTACGTCACGCCCGGTGACTTCGATGATGCACCCCGTGCCGCCCGCGCCGATGCCGGCGCGTATAGATATGTCGCTGGAGGTCCAGCGCGCTGGACTATCGGGCCTCGATTTAAGACGATCTTCAAAGACGCAGGCGGCCAATGATCGCCGCCGAACCAAACCCTTTGAGTTGAATAGTGAGCGTTGCTTGCAGAACGGGCGTCGAGCCGTGCAGCAACTCGAGCAGAGGGCGCGTGCATACACATTTAGCCCGCCCGCTGCGCCAAAGCGGGGGCGCGAACACCGGCTCTCAGAAACAGCGCACGATCGGCGACTGGGTGCCAATTGAGCGCGCGTTCGGTCCCGGCAGTATCGAAGTGAGCGCGCATCCCGCGCGAGCGAAGATCCCTTGCGCTTGGCATCGGCAGATTGTTGCCGCCTGCTCGCTTGATCAGCCATTTCGCCAGCTCGACCGATTGCATGCGCCAGAGCGCGCCGCCGTGAAACTTGAGCGGTCTTTCGAGTGCGCGCGACAGTTCGTAAAAGTATTCGCGCGCGGTCAGGCGAACGGGTCCAACAATATTGTCAGTGCGCCCGATCACGTCGTCGGAGGCCTTGAGCGCGCATACGATGGCGCGGGCGCAATCTTCGACAAGTACGAACGGCAATGGGTTGTTCCCGTTCGTCCAACCCAAACAGTGCTGTTCATTGTTGAAGAGGCCGACGCCTGAATGGAAAGGGCTGGCGCCATCTCCCACGACGACGCCGGGACGTTGAATGACAACCGGAAGGCCCTTTTGTTTGTGGAGTGCGAGCAAGCGCCACTCGGCCTGGGCTTTGGCGAAGGAATAGTCGGCGCGTTCGGCGCCCATGGGATCGGCGGGCGTTGCGGGCGTTATCGTTTCTGCTTCATCGCCTAGATAAAGGGCCGCAATCGAGCTGATGTGGATCAGGCGCTGGACGCCTTGGTCGAGGCAGGCATGCGCCACGGCGTCCGCCGAACCGACGATTGCGCCTACAATTGCATCGCGAGAACCGCTGGCGCCGCCATGGGCGAGATTGACGACGAATTTCGCGCGGCCAATGCCGCGCACGACGTCCTCTTTCTTGGTGACGTCGCCTTCGATCAGGGTGACGGAGGGCGATTGAAACACCTCCGGCAGGCCGCGCATGCCGCGCGCCATCACGCCCACCGAATAGCCGGCCTTGGTCAGATGCTCGACCGTTGCCTTGCCGATAAAGCCGGTGCCGCCGAGCACCGCGACATCGAAAGCGGGAACAGGAGCCTGGCGCGCAATCAGCGTTCGCGGCGGCGACGCGGCCTCTTCCGACACGCCCGCCATCCGGCGGACATCGTCGCACAGGCGGACGAGATGTTCGCCGAGCGCTCCGTCGGCGACCGGCGTGGTGGCGTTGTCGACCGCGCGGTGAAACGACCGAATACTGGCCAGCATGCCGCGGAAGAAGGCGTCGGAGCGCCGCGTGAGTTTCAGTTGGGCCGCGAGATAGGCCGCAACACCGGTTCCCGCTTGGCGAATTTGGCCGGCGCCGGCGCGGGCGGACACGAGCGCCGTGTCGCCTTGTTCGAGAAAGCGCGTGCGCCCGTAGCGGATGAGTTGATGTCGGCTGGCGTCAATGACGATCAAGCCATCGTCGCACAGGCAGTTGAGTTGCGAGGCCGGATATGCCTCGGCGAATGCCATATGAAGTTGCGCCGTGCCGGACGCGGCGGATAACGACACATCGAATGCTTGGTGAAAATTGAGGCCGGGGCCCAGTTCTATCGGCGGCTTCGCAGTCGCCGACGTGATTGTCAGCGGGCCCAAGAGCCGAACAAGTTGAGACAGCGGGTGAACCATTTGTTCCAAGATAATGTTCGACGGCCGCTCGAACATCCAATGGCCGAATTGCCGGGCCGCGAGTTGGCGCAACGGCACGGCGCAGATCGCGCTGACGTGGCGCAAGCGGCCATGTTTTCCCGCTGCAAGCTCATTCGCGAAGCGCGTCAGATCGGGGTCGAACATAAAGTTCTGATTGACGCCGAGTGTAACATTTCGCTCCCGCGCGAGAAGCGAAAGCTCGGCGGCGTCCTCGGCGGAAACGGCGAGCGGCTTTTCCACCAGTGTGGGCAGCCCGGCATTCAGCGCTTCGGCGGCGACGGATTTGTGAAGTTGAGGCGGCACCAAGACGTGCACGCGATCGATGGCTTTTGCCGCAATCGCTTCGGCCAGCGATGCGAACGAGCGGGCACCGGGCGCCTTTTGCGCTAGGCGGTCGGCGGCTTTGAGGTTCGGGTCGATGACGGCCGCAACCGACAGGCTGTCCGTTTGCCGGATGGCCTCAAGATGTGTGGCGGCAATGAAGCCCGCTCCGACTAATCCGACCCGGGCCTGCGCCATGGGGCTCCCTCAACCGCTTTGGAGGGTCGGCTTGTAGCAAATGCAACTCGGTCGTGCCGGGAAATTGATCGAAGACGTAAATCGTCTCTTAGGGCGCCAGATTTATTTACCATTGGCGATCGACGGTCTAGCCCGCGTGGTTTGCCATATATATGAAAGTGGCAGTCCCGCCACGCCTGGTACGGCAATCTGGTGCGAGAAGACCGATGAAAATACGTCCGGTGATCCTGGCGGGAGGAAGCGGGGTGCGGTTGTGGCCCCTGTCGCGGGAAGCCTCGCCCAAGCAATTGCTGCCGCTGGTATCCGAACAGTCGTTGCTGCAGCAGACGATGTTGCGCGTTCACTCGGGCGATTTTTTGCCGCCGATCGTCATCTGCAACGCGCAATACCGCTTTCTGATCGCCGAGCAGCTGCGCGACGCGGGGATCAAGGGTGCGGATATCGTGCTGGAGCCTGTCGGGCGTAATTCCGCAGCTGCCGCGGCCGTTGGGGCGCTGTTGGCGGAACGTGCGGATCCTTCATCCCTCGTGCTGCTCTTGCCGTCGGATCATGTCATTCGCGATGTCACCGGATTTCAAAGGTCGGTCGAGATGGCTGCTCCCGGCGCGGTCGCTGACTATCTGATGACGTTTGGCGTGACGCCTTCGCACCCGGCGACGGAGTACGGCTACATCCATGTCGGCGATAGGCTGCAACGTGCGCCGGGATGCAGCGTAGTCGCCAAATTCGTCGAAAAGCCCGACAAAGCGAAGGCGGCACAGTTGCTCGCCGCGGGCGGACACGTGTGGAACAGCGGCATGTTCATGTTCCGGCCGAGCGTTTACCTCAACGAACTGAAGACATTCGAGCCGAATATTTTAGAGGCCGCGCGCGGTTCGATTGACCAGGCAGGCCGCGACTTGGACTTCCTGCGGCTGGACGAGAGCCGTTTTTCAGCATCGCCGAACATTTCTATCGACTATGCGGTGATGGAGCGTACTGCCCGCGCGGCAACGTGCCCGCTGACTTCGGACTGGAGCGATCTTGGCTCGTGGACCGCGATTTGGGACATCGCATCGCGCGATCAGAACGACAACGCCGTTCAGGGTGACGTTATGCTGCACGACGCGCACGGTTGTCTGGTCAGGTCGGATGGAATTCTGACTGCCGTGTTGGGCATCGACAACGCGATCATCGTGACGACGGACGACGCGGTGTTGGTTGCGGCCAAAGACCGGGCGCAGGACGTGCGCGTGATCGTCGATGGGTTGAAGGCGCGAGGGCGCAAAGAAGCGCGCGAGACTACAGTCACGCACCGTCCGTGGGGCAAGTATCAAAGCATCGGTCAGGGCGAGCGCCATCAGGTCAAACTGATCACGGTCTTGCCGGGGGCCAGCATCAGCCTGCAGCTACACCATCATCGGTCGGAGCACTGGATCGTCGTCAGCGGCACCGGCACGGTGACGCGAGGCGACGAGACGTTCCAGCTCTACGAAAATCAATCGACCTTCATTCCAGTCGGGGTCAAACACCGGTTGGCCAATCCGGGGCACATTCCGTTGCAGATCATCGAGGTGCAGTCGGGTGGATATTTGGGCGAGGACGACATCGTGCGTTTCGACGACCGGTATGGACGCAGCTGAAAAGACAACGGCATCCGGGACTCGGCCGACGCATTGATCCGCAACAGCATCACACCGGGATCGCCAATTGCGATGCAGAAGCACTAAGGGGCGAGCCCCAGCAATCCTCGCGTTGTCCACAACACGGCGAACACCAAGGGCGATGTCATCGCGATGCGGCACGTCAGCGGTCCGGTTCCAGTTGCCAATCACGCCCTCTGCTCCACCAAGGGCTTTGCCATTCACCTCGTCTGCGGAAATGACCGCGGCGTGTCGTTCGTAAGCAATGTTGGCATTGGCGGGATCTCGGGTTTGGCGAAGGGGTTGCCGATGCCGTTGCCTACCGGTATTCGCAATCCTTGAAGCCAAATTGGGCGGTTGATCCGACGTACAAGTTCAAATCGAAGCCAACGGGCGCGAGGAACTGAATTCCGGTGGAGCGCCTGTCCCGGGACGCGGTTCGCCGCGAGGCAGGGTGGCGGATGGGGTGAGATTCGAACTCACGGTACGTTTCCGTACTCCGCATTTCGAGTGCGGCGCGATCGACCACTCTGCCACCCATCCGTGATGTGCAATTCGGGTGTGGTCGCTTGAACCGGCGGATCAATAGCCGAGGCGGCGGGCCGCCGCAAGCAAGCGGTTCCGGTCGAATGCAGAGCCTGAATCAGGCAACGAAAAGCCGGTGCGTGGAACGCACCGGCTCAATCCTCGAGCGGCCCTGCCGTGGCGCTATTCAGTGGCGGCGGTCGTAACGATCATCATAGCGGTCGTCATAGCGATCATCGTAACGATCGTCATAACGGTTGTCGTACCGATGGTCGTAGCGGTCACGGTGCTTACGTCTGCGGCAATCGCTTCCCGCGATCGCATTTCCAGCGATGCCGCCGATGATGGCGCCGGCAACCGTTGCCGGGCCGCGATCGCCGCGACGCGCAGCGTTACTGCCGATGATGCCGCCCAGGACGCCGCCAATAATCGTGCCGGCCGCGCGGTCGCAACGCCGACGATCGTAACGTCGATCGTCGTAGCGTCCGTGGTAGCGATCGCCGTAACGGTTGTCATAGCGACTATCGTAACGGCTGTCGTAGCGCTCATCGTATTGCGGGCCGTAGCCGCCTTGATCATGATCGGCGAAGGCGGGACTTGCCGCACCCAGGGCTAACGCGGCGGCGGCCACGGCGGACACCAGAAACTTTCTCATATTCCGTCTCCCAGGGGTTGTGGATTCCTTCGGAATCGCGACCCAACCCAAGCTGATCGGCGACGTATGACGCTGGCGGGCTGAACGGCACATGAACGTGCTTTCCGGGTGCCAATCGGCGCCGATTTTCGGCCTATTCGCCTGACAAACGCTGGATTTGGACAGACGGGCTGTCCCCTTGCGAGAGGGCCGATCGCAGCCATTCGAGCGCGGGTCGCCACTCGGCATCGAAGGTGAATGGGGCGTTGCAAACGATCAGTCCGCTGGCGCCGAGACCTTCCTCACGCGCGACGTCGAGTGCCACCAAAGTCAGCCGCTTAATCGCAGAATTCCACAGTTCGGCCTTGAAACGCGAAACCTCGCCCGCGTCCTTGATCGGGAACCAAAGCACGTAGACGCCCGACGGCCATTTTCGGTGAGCGGCGATGAAGGTCGCCGCAAGGCGTTCGAATTCTTCCGGCTCCTCGAATGGTGGGTCGATGAGGACGAGACCACGCTTTTCCGGCGGTGGCACCAGAGAGAGCAGAGTGCTGTAGCCATCGCCCGCGACGATGCGGCGCTTGGGCGATTCGGCGACCGATTTGCGCAGTGTGATCGCATCCTCGGGATGCAGTTCACAGGCCGTAAGGCGGTCGATTTCGCGAGCGATCGAAATCAACAGGGTTGTCGATCCAGGATAGGTGGCGATGGCGCCGCCACCGTTAGTTGCCTGAACCAGGTCGAAATACGGTTTGAGCGCCTGCGGTAGATCGGCGCGGCCCGCCAGGCGCAAAATTCCGTCCTTGGCTTCCAACGTCTTTCGCGCCGGGGTAGCCGTCAGGTCATATGACCCTGCCCCCGCGTGGGTGTCGATCAAGGCCATCGGCGCGGCCTTTTGCTGCAGATAGCGCACGATCCAGACCATGATGCCGTGCTTGAGCACATCGGCGAAGTTTCCGGCATGATATGCGTGGCGGTAGTTCATCGAATTTGGCCGAAATCCGGGACTTTGTTGCTTGACACAGGCGTGCGGCGCTCTATAAGTGCGCCCCTTTCCGGGCCACTCCTAATCGACACGAAAGAGCATTTCCCATGTTGGCGGTCATCAAGGCCCAGGGCAAACAATTCAAGGTCGCGCAGGGCGATACGCTGACCATCGACCGTATGACGGGCGAAGCGGGCGCGAAGATTTCCTTGGGCGAGGTGCTGATGCTGATCGACGGGGGAAACACCACCGTCGGCAAGCCGCTGGTCGCGGGTGCGAAGGTGGAGGCGGAAATCGTCGATCATTCGCGCGGCGACAAGATCAAAGTCTTCAAAAAGCGCCGGCGCAAGAATTATCATCGCACGCGCGGCCACCGTCAGGATCTGACGACGGTGAAGATCACCGCGATCAGAGCCGGTTAAAGAGAGCTTGAGCCATGGCACATAAAAAAGCAGGCGGATCGTCGCGCAACGGTCGCGATTCGAATCCAAAATATCTGGGCGTAAAGCGGTACGGCGGCGAGATCGTGGTCCCCGGCAACATTATCGCGCGCCAGCGCGGCACGCATTTCCATCCGGGTGCCGGCGTCGGCATGGGGCGCGATCACACGCTTTATGCACTCGTCGGCGGTCATGTCGGTTTCAAGACCGATGGGCGCGGCCGACAAGTCGTATGGGTCAAGACGAATGCCGCCATGGCGGCAGCTGAATAACGGGACGGTCATATAGACCCCATCCCGAAGGGATGGCGGTCCGAAGGTTCGAGGGAGATGGTTCGCCATCTCCCTCTTTTTTTCTTCCTCGATGCGTTTGAATTTGAGGAGAGTGCGATGATTTTCAAGCCGATTGCAACCGAGCGTTTGATTTTGCGTCCGCTGGAGGCGCGCGACCGCGCTCGCCTGATCAAGCTCGCCAATAATTGGAAGGTCGCGAAGAACCTCAGCAAGATGCCCTACCCCTACACCGAGGCTGCGGCCGATTGGTGGCTCGGCCAGCAGGCGCAGATCTGGGCCTCCGGCAAGTCGGTGGCGCTGGCGGTGACGATCGAGGGCGAGATGATCGGCGGCATCGGCGTGGGCGTGCGCGAGGACCGCAGCGACGAAGAATGGGAACTTGGTTACTGGCTGGGCGAGCCCTATTGGAATCGCGGCTATGCGAGCGAGGCCGCGACGGCATTGCGCGACCATGCGTTCTCTGTGCTCAAGCTCGATCGCGTGGTTGCCGGGCACTATGCGGAAAACCACGCATCCGGGCGCATTCTGAGCAAATTGGGCTTTCGGTATACCTGCGAAGTGTATCGCCACAGTCTGGCGCGCGGGGCGAACGTGAAGTGCCTTGAGATGGCGCTGCCGCGCGGAAGGTGGCTGGACGTGACGGCCGGCGCCAAAAGCGGAGAGCTGGTCGGCTGACGTTTGGGCGGGGTGAAGGCGCGATATTTGTGCGCCGAGCCTTCACCTTGGACGCGAATCCCTCTCGCGGAAAACTTGCATTTGTACTAGGTGAAAGGGTGCTCAGGCGGGCTCTTCGGGATGGGCGCCGCGGTTGGGCGAGCGCAACGCCCGCTCGTGGTGCCCCTTTACGTCATGAAGTTTCTGGATCAGGCCAAGCTCTATATCAAAGCCGGCGACGGCGGACCCGGTTGCGTCAGCTTCCGGCGGGAGAAATTTATCGAGTTCGGCGGACCGGACGGCGGTAACGGCGGGCGCGGCGGGCACGTCATTCTGCAAGCCACGCACAATCTGAACACGCTGATCGACTATCGCTATCAGCAGCACTTCAAGGCGAAGAAGGGCACGCACGGGATGGGTCAAAACCGAACCGGCGGCGGGGGCGACGACATCATCCTGCGCGTGCCGGTGGGGACGCAGATCTTTGCCGAAGACAATCAAACGCTGCTGTTCGACCTAACCAAGCAGGACGAAGAGTGCGTCGTCGCCCAGGGCGGCGACGGTGGGCTCGGCAACGCGCATTTCAAGAGTTCGACCAACCGCGCGCCGCGCAAGTCGACGCCTGGAACGCCGGGCGAAGACAAGACCGTATGGCTGCGGCTGAAGCTGATCGCCGATGTGGGCATCATCGGTCAGCCCAACGCGGGGAAGTCGACGTTTCTGGGTACCGTCACAAGCGCGCGGCCGAAGATCGGCAACTATCCGTTCACAACATTGAACCCGCAACTGGGCGTGGCCGCCGTCGGCGACATGGAATTCGTCATTGCCGACCTGCCCGGTCTGATCGAAGGCGCGCATGAGGGCGTGGGGCTTGGCGACCGGTTCCTGGGGCATGCGGAACGCTGTCTCGTGCTGTTGCATCTGGTCGACGGAAGTCTGGCGCCGGCGGAACTCGGGACGGCTTATCTCCAGGTCCGGCGCGAGATCGCCGCTTACGGTCATGGCCTTGAGCGTAAAATCGAAATCGTCGGCCTCAACAAGGTCGACCTGATGAGCCCGGGCGACATGGAGCGCAAGCGGCGCGCGCTGATCGAGGCCGCGGGCATCGACCCAATGATGCTGTCCGGCGAACAAGGCGACGGTGTGACGGAAGTGTTGCGCGAAGTCGCCGCTGCTTTGACGCAGTGCCGGGCGGAAAACCCGCCGAGTTACCATGCCGATCCCGTCGCCGTGCGTGCGGCGGAAGGGCGTCCGGAACCGGAAGGACTTCCGACCGAACGGGGTTGGGCCCCATGAGCGCGACACCGTGAGCGGGAAGCTCACATCCGCGCGCACCCTCGTCGTCAAAATCGGTTCTTCAACTTTGGTCGATGCGGCGACCGGCGCGCTTTCGGGCGACTGGCTTCAAGCGTTCGCCGCGGACGTGGCGCGCGTGAAAGCGCGGGGGCAAAACGTCGTACTGGTCTCGTCGGGCGCGATCGCGCTGGGACGGCGGCAGCTGAAGTTGGCAGCGGGGAGTTTGAAACTTGAAGAGGCGCAGGCCGCCGCCGCTGTCGGGCAAATCGCGCTCGCCCGTGCGTGGAGCGAGGCGCTGGCCGGGCATGGACTTGCCGTCGCGCAGGTATTGTTGACGCTGGGCGATACGGAGAACCGGCGGCGCTATCTGAACGCGCGTTCGACGCTGAAGACGCTGCTGGCGCTGGGCGCAATCCCGGTGATCAACGAGAACGATACGGTAGCCACCGCCGAAATCCGCTTCGGCGACAACGACCGTCTGGCGGCGCGCGTGACGGGCATGATCGAAGCGGACTGCCTTGTGCTTCTGTCCGATATCGACGGGCTTTATGCGAGCGATCCGCGTTTAGATGCGACTGCGCGCTTCATCGCCGAGGTTCCGGTCATTACGCCCGAGATCGATGCGATGGCGGGCGTCGCTGGGTCCGAGATGGGTTCGGGCGGCATGGCGACGAAGTTGATGGCGGCACGCATTGCGACGGACGCCGGCGCCAACATGGCGATCGCCAACGGCGCGTTGCAACCGCCGTTGAAGGCAATCGAAGACGGCGCGCGCTGTACTTGGTTTTCCGCGCAAGCGACGCCCGCCGCCGCGCGCAAGCGGTGGATCGGCGGCTCGCTGAAGCCCGCCGGTAGCATCACAATCGACGCAGGGGCTGCGAGCGCGCTGGCGCAAGGTAAGAGCCTGTTGCCGGCGGGCGTCGCATCCGTCGACGGTGCGTTCGAGCGCGGCGACTGCGTCGTTGTTAAGGATTCTGCGGGACGCGAGATTGCGCGCGGCTTGATCGCCTATGGCGCGGAGGATGCCCGGCGGATCTGCCGCGTGAAAAGTGGTGAAATCGAAACCATCCTGGGCTACCGTGGGCGGGCCGAGATGATCCATCGCGACGATATGGCGCTGATGCGCACATGAATGCTCCGTACAAAGATCAAGTGCCCGCTTGCGAGCTGGAGCTGACGATGCGCCGGATGGGCGAGGCGGCACGCGCGGCGTCGCGCGTGCTGGCGAAATCCGACAAGGGTCAACGCGCGGCGGCTTTGCACGCAATGGCGAAGGCCGTGTCGGCGCATGAGAAGAACATCTTGGCGGCAAATGCGCGCGATCTCGAGACGGCGGCGCGATCGGGCTTGAGCCCGGCGTTCGCCGACCGGATGAAGCTTTCGCCCGCCGCAGTGAACGCGATGGCGAACGGGATCGAAACCGTCGCCTGGCTTTCCGATTCGATCGGCACGACGGAAGCGGAATGGACGCGACCCAACGGGTTGAAGATCGCACGCGTGCGCGTGCCCATCGGTGTCATCGGTATCATCTACGAAAGCCGGCCCAACGTGACGGCGGATGCGGCGGCACTATGTGTGAAATCGGCGAATGCGGTTATACTGCGCGGCGGATCGGAAGCCTTGGGGTCCGCGCGCTCCATTCAAGTGGCCCTGGTCGAAGGGCTCGAGCGCGTTGGACTGCCACCGGATGCGGTTCAATTGGTGCCGACGGCCGACCGCGCGGCGGTCGGGCAGATGTTGCGCGGGCTCGACGGGGCGATCGACATCATCATTCCGCGAGGCGGCAAAAGCCTGGTCGCGCGCGTGCAAAAGGATGCACGGGTGCCTGTGCTGGCGCACCTCGAAGGCAATTGCCACGTCTATGTCGACAAGGCGGCCGATCCGAAGAAGGCGCTCGACATCGTGATGAATTCGAAGATGCGGCGCGTCTCCGTGTGCGGAGCGGCCGAGACGTTGCTGGTCGATGCGGCGGGTGCGCGGCATTTGCTGCGGCCGCTGGTGACGGCGCTGCTCGACGCGGACTGCGAGGTGCGTGGCGACCGAATCACGCAAACGGTAGACCCCCGTGTGCAGGCGGCCGAGGACGAGGACTGGTTCACCGAATATCTCGACGCGGTCATCGCCGTGCGCGTGGTCGACGGCGTGGACGCCGCGATTGCGCATATCGCGAAATACGGCTCGTCGCACACGGAGTCGATCGTGACCGAGGACAAGTTGGCGGCCGATATTTTCCTGCGCGAGGTCGATAGCGCGATCGTGTTGCACAACGCCTCGACGCAATTCGCCGACGGTGCGGAATTCGGCTTCGGCGCGGAGATCGGTATCGCCACGGGGCGCTTGCACGCGCGCGGCCCCGTCGGCGCCCGCGAACTGACCACATACAAATATGTCGTGCGGGGCGATGGCCAAGTTCGGCCCTGAGATCATCCCGGCGGAGGCGCTGGCGCTTGCGCGAAGCGGCAGGCGGATCGGCTTGCTCGGCGGGTCGTTCAATCCGGCTCACGATGCGCATCTTCATATCAGCCTGATCGCGCTCAGGAGATTGAAACTCGACGCCGTGATCTGGCTGGTGTCGCCGCAGAACCCGCTGAAAGACACCGCCGGCATGGCATCGCTGAAGCGGCGCCTCGAGCGCGCGCGCGAAGTGGCGACGCATCCAAACATTTTCGTCAGCTCAATCGAAACGGCGCTCGACACTCGATTTGCGATCGATACGCTGAGTGCGTTGAAGAGCAAATTTCCGAAAGCTCGTTTCGTGTGGTTGATGGGCGGCGACAATCTGGCGGGGTTTCACCTTTGGCATCGCTGGGAAGACATCGCCAAGTTGGTGCCGATGGCCGTCATTGCCCGTCCGCGATTCACAACGCGCGCGCTTGCGAGTCCGGCCGCGCAACAGCTGCGTGCAGCGCGAAAAAATGCGGCGGACGCGGGTAACCTTGCCGAGCAGGCGCCGCCCACCTGGGTTTTTATCCAGGAACGGCTCGATCCCAGCTCGGCCACGGCGATCAGAGCCAGCGGAGTGTGGCGTTAAAGCCTCAAATTTGCTGGATTTGCGCATCGTTGCCTTAGCCAAAGCATGTTAGCTTGACGGCGTCGGTTTGCATTGCAATCCGGCGCGGACGAACGGTGAGGACTTGGGCCCCGATCCACATGCTGCATCACTTCGATTTGGCGATGCTGGTGGCTTTGGGCTTTCCGCCCGGAACGCCGCTTAATCGACCCTAACGAAGGAGTGCCCCACTGACCGCAAAGCGCACGACCCGCACCACGCGGGTAAAAGCCAAAGCGAAAACGCCGGTAAAGCGCAAAGCTCCGGCAAAGAAACCGGCGCCGACCAAAACCGCGAAGGCGAAGCCTGCACTACCCGCCAAGCGCGCGCCGGAAGCCAGCCAAAAGCTGCTCGACCTCGTGTTGAAGACGCTTGATGCCGACAAAGCCGAGGACATCATCGCAATCGATCTTTCGAACAAGAGTCCGATGGCCGATTTCATGGTCATCGCGAGCGGGCGTTCGAATCGTCACGTCGCGGCGGTGGCCGAGCATCTGACGGAGGCGTTGAAGACGCACGGCTATCGCGGACGGGCAGAAGGTCTGCCGCACGGCGATTGGGTACTGGTCGACGCGATGGACGTCATCGTGCATGTCTTCAGACCGGAAGTGCGCGCCTTCTACAACCTCGAGAAAATGTGGAACGGCGGCGCGGCGTTGGCTGAAGCGGTCTAACCGTCTTGGCGCTGAACATCGACATTCTCGCGGGCGGGCGGGCGAAGTCCGCGCCCGAATCGGTTCTTGCCGAAGCCTATCTCGCGCGGGCGCGCGATGCGGGACGAACGCTCGGGCTCGCGTCGTTCGTTCTTGCCGAATACGACGAACGGCGGCCCGAACGCATCTTCGATGTCGTCTCGGAAGTGCCGCTTGTCATTGCGCTCGATGAAAGAGGCAAGTCGCAGTCGAGCGAAGAGTTCGCGCGCGAGCTTGCGCGTTGGCGCGACGCGGGCGAGCCGCGCGCGTTGTTCGTGATCGGCGGACCCGACGGCTTAACCGCGGAGGTCAAGCGGCGCGCACGCGCGACCTTGGCGTTCGGAACGCAGACCTGGCCGCACCTTCTCGTGCGCACAATGCTCGCCGAACAGCTTTATCGTGCCGTCACGATCTTGAGCGGGCATCCGTATCATCGGGTGTGATTCGATACGGCATTCCTGGCCGGGAGCGCGAATGCAACGAGTTTGTCGCCTTGCGTCGTGCCGAGAACTTCGTGGCCGCCAGCGGCGACGACCACATATTGGCGCCCTTTCCACTCATAGGTCATCGGCGTCGCCTGCCCTCCGGCAGGAAGGCGACCCTTCCACAGTTCGGCGCCGCTGTCCGCATCGAGCGCGCGCAGGTAGTTATCCATGGTTGCCGCAACAAATATGAGGCCGCTTGCCGTGGCGATCGGGCCACCCATATTGCCGGAGCCGTGGGGCAACCAAAGGTCGCCGAAGGGCACGAAGTCCTCGAGGGTGCCGATGGCGCGTTCCCATTTGATCGCACCCGTCGACATATCGATCGCATGGATTTTTCCCCAAGGCGGGGGATTGCAGGGCGCCCCAAAGGGCGAGGCGAGCAACGTTCGCTTGAGCAGATACGGCGTTCCCGTTTGCCCGGCGATGCCGTCCTTAAAGACATCCATTTCGCCACGAGGCGGCATGTCCTTGCGCGGGATCAGCTGTACAAAGCCACTTGCGTTGTTGGTCAAAACGTAAAGTGTCTGACGCGTTGCGTCGAACGAGGCGCTACCCCAGTTCACGCCGCCGCTGATGAACGGGTACAGGATCGAGCCTTCTAGGCTTGGCGGCGTATAAATTCCCTCGTAGCGGGCGTTGGCGATCAAATCCCGGCACGCCCATTGATCCCAAAACGTAAGTCCCCACGCGTCCTCGGGCCGCAGACGATCGGGCACCAGAATGCGAGGCGCAACCGGAAACGGCTGCGTCGGCGAATACCATTCGCCTGGGACATCGCCCTTGGGTACGGACCGTTCGCGGATATCGAAAATCGGCGCACCCGTCGCTCGACTAAGCGTGAAGATCAATCCCATTTTCGTCGGTTGAACGAGGGCGGGAATGTCCTTGCCGCCTCGCTTGAGCGTCACGAGCGCCGGTTGCGCGGACACGTCGTAGTCCCAGAGATCGTGGTGGACGGTTTGGAAGTGCCAAACGACTTTTCCGGTCGATGCATCGAGCGCGACGACGGAGTTCGCATACCGATTCTCTCCGGGCCGCGTGCCGCCATAATGATCGACGCTCGGGCTGGAGGTCGGCACGAAGAACACGCCACGGGCCTCGTCCGCCGACATCAGCGACCATACGTTGGCGTGGCCGGTTCGATCCGCGCTGTCACCGCCCCAGGTCGCGCGTGCGGGGTCGGCCGGGTCGCGCGGCACAGGATCGAACGTCCAGCGCGGCGCCCCCGTGCGTGCGTCGAAGGCGCGGACCGCGCCGCTCGGCGCGGCCACACGAAGACCGTCGCCGATCGCGGAGCCGACCAGCACGACGCCGCGCGCCACAACGGGCGGCGAAGTGATCTGGAATTCGCCCGGATGAACGAGCGGCATGCCGGGATCGATTTTGATCTCACCGGCGTGTCCGAAACTCGCACAGCGCCGCCCCGTCACGGCATCGAGCGCGATCAAGCGATAATCGTTCGTACCGGTAAAGATGCGGGTCGCGCACGGCGCCCCTTCCGCCGCGTCCCGATCGCGCCATGCCGTCACGCCGCGGCAGGCATAACCGTTTCCCGTGGGAGCGATGTCGGCGATTTCCGCCTTGAACCGCCAGAGCTCCCGACCCGATCCTGGATCGAGCGCGACAACGTCGTTGAACGGCGTGCAGAACGTCAACCTGCCGTCGAAGACGATTGGCGTTGCTTGAAACTTCCAGCGGCGCGAGTTCCCATGCTGCTTCAGATCTCCCGTCGAGTACGTCCAAGCGACTTTCAGCGAGGCGACGTTCTTGGGCGCGATCTGAGCTGCCGAGCTGTAGCGTTGCCCGCCAGCATCCCCACCGACATGTTCCCAATCCGCCGCCGCCGCAGGCATACATAGAAGCGCCACGCTCAACGCGAGTGTCCGAAGTGCTCGTTCTTTCAACTTCATCATGCCTTTCTCGCCACGACCCAAACCATTGAGTCTCCCGGCACGTCGCGTTGTTTGGTGCGGCAGATTTTGAAGCCTGCCGTCGCCAACAGCGCTTCGACCGCCGGGATCGTTCGAAACGTGTAGATGCTTTGCGGAAACTGCTGCGTCACGCGCGTGTCTTCGGCGGGTCTGAATCCCAGAACGAATTTACCGTTTGGCTTGAGCACGCGCGCGATCTGGTGCAGATGCGGTTCAGCCGGGTTCCAGAAATAAAGGGTGTGGACCGCCATCGCCTTGTCGAAGGATGCGTCGGCGAAGGGCAAGGCGTCGCTCCGCGCGTTTTGCAGGCGAACGCGGCCGGCGCGAATGAGCGCCCGGTTGCTGCGTGCGGCAATTTTCAACGCGACATCGGAGCTGTCGATGCCCGCCGCAAGGCCCGTCGGCACCAATGCGGCAACGGCTCCAAGCGAGCGGCCGTGCCCGGTTCCGATGTCAAGTACGTGATCGGACTCCTTCAGGCCCAACTGTGCGATCGCCTGATGGTTGTCGGCGGCAGTTTCCTTGGCCATGACACGCGCAACTATAGCGCCGAGAAAGCCATGCGGATGACGGCCTTGCAGGGCAATAAATTCAGGACGGCGCATCAGGATGTCTTTCTCTGTGAGTTGGCGCGAAGCGCGAGCCGCCGCTTGCGCCAAGCGAGGAAGGGCCAAATTAGCGGTGATGCGAGTTGGGCGAGCAGATTGTCCGGGATTGGATTATCGGCGACGCCTACTCGCGTCAGCGCGTGCTTGCCCGGATGTCGAAACGTGCCGAACATGAGGTCGGGCAGCAACGTTATGGGCGACAGATTCGAACGCCCCAAATCTGGGTCGATCTCGTGATGCAAGCGATGCACCTGGGGCGTCGCGAAGAGATAGTGGACGAAGCCCGGTATCGGCATGTCGACGTTGGAATGATTGAGGTTGCCCAGGAAGTTCATCAGGGCGCCGTACCAAATGATGACCTCATGTCCGGCACCGAGCACGAGCAGCGGCGCGCTGATGAGGGCAAAGCGGATCGTCGCTTCAAAGACGTGAAGCCGTGCCGCTTTGAAGACGTGCATTTTCTCGGCATTGTGATGCAGGGCATGGATGGGCCACATCGGTGCCAGGTTGTGATAGCCCCAATGCTTGGCCCAATCGGCGAAGTCGGCGATCAGAATCGCAAGCAGCATCTGCGCCCAGAACGGCCAGTCGTTCGGCCATGCGCCTCCTTGCGAAACGGAGGCGATGGCGGCGGCGCCGGCGACAATGGCACTGCCCAACGCAGCTTCGCCGATGCGCGGACCGGCAAGCGTGAGCAGCGCGCCGTGGATCAAATCATTTATCGATTGCCCGTCGTGCCACCAGGCCCACTCTCGCCGCAGCGGGAACACCACCTCCAACAGCGCAATAACGATCAGATTGGCGACCGCGGTCGCGAAGAGCGACAGGCCCGGATCGAAGCCTGCCCTCAGCAACGCGTCGAGCGCGGCGAGCGAACCGATCAAGACGCCGGGGAAGATCAACCCTTTGACGAGCGTGAGCATTGCAGCTCGCACTATGCTTGGTTTGCGGCCGGCGACGGCGTGCTCGGCCGCACCGGCGACGACTTGCGCACCGCCGCCGCATAGCGCGCGTAGTATTCGGGATGTTCGGTTCCCATCCAGCGGTCCCACCAGGTGAAATAGAGGCCGTAATTGTAGCCGGCTTGGGCGTGGTGCAGATCGTGGTGGGTCGTTGTGGTCAAGACGTCGAGATAGGGGCGGCCGTTGCCGCGGGCGGGCATGAGTTCGTAACCCGAATGGCCCAGCGTGTTGCGCACGATTTGGTGCAGCACGAATAGGCCAACTGCCGGCCAAGGTGTCGGTACGATGAGAATCCAAGCTTGCACGAACAGCACCATCACGGCTGCCTCGCCGATGTTGAAGCTGTAGGCGGTGAAGGGCGATGGATTATGGCTGAGGTGATGGCGCCGGTGAAAGCGGCGGAACCGCCGCGGGTCGTGCATCAAACGGTGCGACCAATAAAAATAAGCGTCGTGCGCCACGATCATCAGAAGAAGGCTCGCCCAGAACCAGATCGGGCCCCAGCTTGCGGCAATTTCCGGACCGTGAAACCACCCTGCCCTTTCAAGAACGAAGGGAAAAAGCGAGATGGTCGCGAAGATCATCACCGAACGAACCGAGATCAGGAATTCGATGACGAGTTGACGTGCCGGCGGCGTGTCGGGGCGGATCTTCCGGTTCATCAGAAACTCGCCGAGAAGCACCCAAAGGACGAGCCAAACGCCGATCGAAAAGATCGCGTAACGCGACACGTCGGTCGTCATGTTGTTGAACCATTGGTCTGCGACGGCTGAGAGAAAACTCTCCACGATTGCCTCCTTGCGATTTGCGAGGGGCAAGGTGGCGAAGCGCGGCCCTAGCGTCTCGCCGCTGGCGGAAATGCTTGGCTCTTTTCGAAATCAGAGAGGGATTTCGGGTTTCGGCGAGGTTTGTTCAAGGGCTTCTCGCCGCCATTGGGTAGGGGTTTGGCCGGTCGCCTCCTTGAAGGCACGGTTGAAGGGGCCGAGCGAGCCGAAACCTAGGTCGAAGGCGATGGCGGCGACCGTTGCCCGCGCCTGATTGGCATCAGAGAGAATGCGTTTGGCCGCCTCAATCCGGCGCGCATTGACGAAGGCTGCGAAGTTGCGATGGCCCAAATGGTCGTTGATCAGGCGGCGGAGGCGGTGTTCCGGCGTGCTGACCTCCGCGGCCAAGGTGCCGATCGTAACGCCCTCGCGGCGCCAGGCCTCGCCTTTGTCCATGAGCTCGGCCAGGCGTTCGAGCGTGACGCGGTCGGCCGCCTCCAGGCGCGGCGCCTGGGCCGCCGCCATGGTCACGGGCTCCGCGGCGCCGAACAATGTGGCCCGCGCTTGAAGGAAAAAATAAGTCCCGAGGACGCAGAACAAGGCCAGCGCCACAGAACCCGCCAGGCTGTACCAGGAAGCCACGACACCGACGCTTTCGCCGATTTCGATCGCCGACAACGTGATCACGTAGATCGTCACAATCGCCATGAAGGGACCGCGCAATTGGCGGCGGGCTTCGACCAGATCACCGCGCCAGCTGCGATAGATGATGAACAGGGCGTGCGCCGACAGCGCCATTTCCATGATGTTGTGAACGATCCAAACCGCGTCGCGCGCGGGCGGCAATGTCAAGAGTCCGAAGGTTCCGAACGCCGTGAGAGCGGCCGCGGGGGCGAGCGTGGCCAGCGTGATGCGACGGTCTTCAAACAGCGTGTGGACAAAAAGCCAGAAATAGCCGGCGCCGCCCAGCGAAAGCATCGTCACCGGCGCACCCCAAGCGCCCATCGCGGCGCGCAACGTCCATGAAGAGTTCAACGCATAGGCGATGACGCCGAGACAGAACAGCAATCCGGCAATGCGAACGGAGAAGCTTGTTCCGCTGCGGGAAAAGGCAATCGCGCTGGCGGAGAGCGCGCCGATGGCGACGCCGCGCAGAACGAGTTCGAACAGAAGTGACGTATCGGGCATGGCCATGGGCATACAGTCGTTTGCGCCGGCAGGGCAACGCGCACGTTGCATGAGGGCGCGGGTGCTGCCAGTTTGCGCGCCCAACGATGAAACCGGACTGAAGGGCCCGCAATGAAGAGCGCCGGAAATTACGATCTCGTGATCATCCGTCACGGGCAGAGCGAAGCCAACAAAGCGAACATCTTCACCGGCTGGCGCGACAGTCCGCTTTCGGAATTGGGTATCAGCGAGGCCCGTGCGGGCGGCAGGCTGCTCGCCCAAGAGGGCATTCGTTTCGATGTCGCGTTCACTTCGTTGCAGAGCCGGGCGATCAAGACGCTGTGGCTGGTGCTCGAGGAGATGGATTCGATGTGGATTCCGGTCCACAAACACTGGCGGCTCAACGAGCGGCACTACGGCGCGCTTCAAGGCAAGGACAAGGTCGAGGCGGTCGAGAAATTCGGCGAGCGCCAAGTTCACGCATGGCGGCGCGGGTACGACACGCGGCCGCCGCCGGTCGAGCGGGATAGTCCCGATTTTCCGGGATCCGATCCCCGATACCGGGATGTTCCCGAAGCCGAGTTACCGCGCGGGGAATGCCTGAAGGATGTCGGCGAACGCGTGCTGCCCTATTGGCTCGGGCAAATCGTGCCGTTGATCAAGGCCGGGAAGAAGATCTTGATCGCGGCGCACGGCAATTCGCTGAGGGCGCTAGTCAAGCATTTGGAGGGCTTGAGCGAGGCGGAGATCGAGGCGGTGAATCTGCCGACCGGCGCGCCGAAGGCTTACAAACTCAACGACCGGTTTCTGTCCCAATCCCATCGTTTTTTGGGGAACCCCGAAGAGGTCTTGGAGAAAATGCGCGCGGTCGCGAACCAGACCAAGCGCAAATAGGATCCCGCCGGAAGCACGGCTACTTCGTTTGTGGCATTGTGCCGAATCAATCACGTGCAAGGCGTGCGCGTACAGGGATGAGATGCGGAACGGTTTGCGTAGCATTGGTGCCGGTGCGGCTTTGGCCGCCGTCTTCGTGCTGCTGTCCGGCGCACAGGCGCAGAACGCGGCCGACGTCACCGATCCACTCGAAAAGCTCGACGCGATCGAGCGCCAGATGGGCCAAGATCGCCGGCAAGCCAATACGCTGACGCAGGCGGCCGCGCGCTTGGTGCACGAGCAACAGCGTTTGCGCGAACAGTTGATCGCGGCGGCGACATCGGCGCAGACGCGCGAGCGCGAACTTAACGACGTGGAACAGCGGCTTGCGGTGTTCGAGACGCGCGAGGCGGCAGCGATGCGTGCGCTCGCCGGGGAACGGGGTAAGCTTGCTTCGCTGCTTGCCGTGTTGCAGCGCATGGGGCGCGAGCCGCCGCCGGCCCTTATCGTGCGGCCCGACGATGCGACGGCGGCGGCGCGCTCGGCAATGCTGTTGTCGGCGGTGCTTCCGGCCGTGCAGACCGAGGCGGCGAAGCTTGGCCGGAACCTGCTCGAGTTTCGAAAATTGAGGCAGAAAGCGGCGGAGGAGCGGTTGAAGGTGGCCGCCGCCGCGGGCGCGCTGGAGAAGGACCGTAATTTGCTGTCCGAATTGCTGACGCAGCGCCGGGCGATGGCGGTCAAGACCGATCAACAATTGCGTGATACGGGAATTCGAATTCGCGACTTGGCCGAACAGGCGGGCGACCTGCGCGCCCTGATTGCAAGCCTGAACGACGACACGAGGGCGCCCGGCATTCGCGGCGCGGGCCACATCGTGACCAACCAGATCGCCTCGGCCGGCCAAGCCCGGTCGGTGCCCCTGGACGGCTTGCGGGGGATGTTGACGTTACCGGCTAACGGTGAACTCATTTCGCTGTACGGCGCGGCCGACGGGACAGGGGGGCGTTCGGCCGGGATTCACCTTCAAACCCGGCCCGGATCGCAGGTCACATCTCCGTGCGACGGCAAAATAATGTTCGCCGGGCCGTTCCGCGGCTACGGACAAATGTTGATCATCGCGGCCAACGGTGGCTATCATGTTCTGTTGGCGGGTTTGACGAATATCGACGGTGTCGTCGGTCAAGTCGTACTCGCGGGCGAGCCGGTCGGACGAATGGGTGGACCACGCGCACCCGGCCGCCAAGACGTGCAGCAAGGACGAAAGCCCAAGGGAATTGGGGGCGAGAGACTTTACATCGAGTTTCGCCGCAACGGCGTGCCGGTCAATCCGGCGCCCTGGTTTGCGGCACTCAGGGAAAAGGTGAGCGGTTAGTTCCATGAACAAATATCTCCTCGCAGCACTCACAGCCGTCGGCGGCGTCTTCGCAACGTTGGCCGTCACGCACGCCATCGCCAGCAACGACACGTACCGCCAGCTCAATCTGTTCGGCGACGTGTTCGAGCGGGTCAAGAACGACTATGTGCGCGAAGTCAAAGACGGCGAGCTGGTGGAAAGCGCGATCAACGGCATGTTGAACGCGCTCGACCCACATTCGAGCTATCTGAACTCGAAGAATTTTTCGGACATGCAGGTGTCGACTCGCGGCGAATACGGCGGACTCGGGCTTGAAGTGACGATGGAAGAGGGCCTGGTCAAAGTGATCTCGCCGATGGACGGGACGCCGGCGGCCAAGGCCGGCATCAAGAGCGGCGATTTGATCGCCACCATCGACGGCACGGCGATCCAGGGACTGACGCTGTCGGAGGCGGTCGAAAAAATGCGCGGGCCGGTGAACTCGCAGCTGCGCATTACGATCCTGCGCAAGGGCGAGAAGAAGCCGCTCGACGTCACGCTGACGCGCGCGATCATCCGGGTCGAAAGCGTGCGCTTCAAGGCGGAAAGCGACGTTGCCTATATCCGCATCACCACCTTCAACGAGCAGACCGAGGACGGGCTTGAGAAGGCCGTCGACCAGACGAAAGCCAAAATCGGCAAGGGTTTGCGCGGCATCGTGCTGGACCTGCGCAACAATCCGGGCGGATTGCTCGACCAGGCGATTTACGTTTCGGACGCGTTCCTCGACCAGGGCGAAATCGTCTCGACGCGCGGACGGCGGGCGGGCGATACGCAGCGCTATAACGCGCGTTCGGGCCAGATCATGGCGAAGGTTCCGATCGTGGTGTTGATCAACGAGGGTTCGGCCTCGGCGTCGGAAATCGTCGCCGGCGCGTTGCAGGACCATAAGCGCGCGCGGGTGATCGGCACGCGCTCGTTCGGCAAGGGTTCGGTGCAGACCGTCATTCCGCTGTCGGGCGGGGTGGACGGAGCGTTGCGCCTGACGACGGCGAAGTACTACACGCCGTCGGGGCGTTCGATCCAGGCGACGGGCATCGACCCGGACGTGCTGGTCGAGCAAACGGCTGACGCCAACAGCGAAGGCGGCGCCAACGACCGTCTGTCGGAGGCCAACCTGCCCAAGCATCTGGACGCGCAGGAAGGCGGGCGCAAGCCGCATGTCGGTCCGGTGGTGAAGCCCAAGGCCGGCGAGAAGTTCGACGACTTC
>JANOFM010000041.1:0-1827 GCA_031413635.1 Alphaproteobacteria bacterium
CTGACCGGCCTGGTGTTCGGGGACGAAAAGAAGAAAGACCCCGGCCAGAAAATCGCCGCCAAGCCGGAGGTGAAGGCTGCGAAACCCGTCGCCCCCGTAGCGGCAATGCCGACCGTCCGTGTACGGACTATTATGGCCGAACAACGCCAACAAGATTTGCTCATTCGCGGCCAAACGCAGGCACTGCGCAAAGTGATGGTGCGCGCGGAGACCGCAGGCGTCGTGGCGGCGATCAGGGCCGACAAGGGATCGGTCGTCAAGGAAGGCGACACGATCTGCGAGTTGAAGGTCGATGCGCGCATGGCGATGCTGAAGCAAGCACGCGCGACGATGAAGCAGCGCGCGCTCGAGCATGAGGCGTCCAAGACGCTGCAAGGGAAGGGTTTCCGTTCGGAGACTTCGGTCGCGGGCGATCTTGCGGAATACGAGGGCGCCAAGGCGCAAGTCGAGCGCATGGAGAAAGAGCTTGAAAGCACAAAAATCCGCGCACCGTTCGACGGCGTCGTCGACGATCGAATGGCCGATGTCGGCGATTACCTGTCGCCGGGCCAACCCTGCGCCTTGGTCGTCGACCAGGACCCGTTCCTGGTGGTGGGGCAGGTTTCGGAAAAAGACGTGACGCAGATTCGCATCGGCGACAAGGGCTGGGCCAAGCTGATTTCCGGCGAGCGCATCGACGGCACGGTGCGCTTCATCGCCAAGAGTTCTAATCAGGCGACGCGCACGTTCCGGCTCGAACTCGAAGTGCCGAACCAACAAGGCTTGATCCGAGACGGGATCACGGCGGAGATCCACGTCACGGCCAATACGATCGATGCGCATCGCATCTCGCCCGCGATTCTGTCGCTCGACGACCGGGGTGTGATCGGAGTGCGGATTGTGGATGAAAGCCGCCGCGTTCGCTTCGTTCCGGTGCAGATCGTGGGCGACGGCGCGGACGGCGTGTGGGTCACCGGACTGCCCCGGACCGTCACCATCATCACCGTCGGTCAGGAATACGTCACCAACGGTCAAGAAGTGAAAGTGGTGCCCGACGAGAACGGGAAGCAATCGTGATAGGCCTCGTCGATTGGGCCATCGATCGCGCCCGCCTGACGCTGAGCATTCTGGTGGCCGTGCTCGTGATGGGCACGCTGTCCTATATTTCGATCCCGAAGGAGGCCGACCCCGACATACCCCTACCCTTCTTTCAGGTGCAGGTGGTCTTGCCCGGCATCAGCCCCGAAGACTCGGAACGCTTGATCGTGCGCCCGCTCGAGGTGCAGCTAAAGACCGTCGAGGGCTTGAAGGAAATTCAGGGGGTCGCGGCGCAAGGCTATGGCGCGGTTTCCCTGGAGTTCGACGTCAACTTCAACAAAGACCGCGCGTTGCAGAAAATTCGCGACGCCGTCGACACCGCCAAGTCGAAGCTGCCCAGCGACGCGGAAGAACCGTTCATCTACGAAGCGAACATCGCCGACAATCCGGTGATCTCGATCATCCTATCGGGCAATGTTCCCGAGCGCGCGCTGCTGCGGGCGGCCAAGCGGCTGGAGCGCGACCTCGACGCGATCCCCGGGGTGTTGGACGCCGAGTTGTCGGGACAGCGCGAAGAGTTGCTGGAAGTCATCATCGACCCGGCGCGGCTCGATAGTTACGGCGTCTCGAGCGAGGATTTGTTTCGCCTGGTCGTTCGCAACAATCAGCTGATCCCCGCGGGCTCGCTCGATACGGGGCGCGGACGCTTTGCGGTGAAGGTGCCGGGTCTGTTCGAGACCGCCGACGACGTCTTGAGGCTGCCGGTCAAGGTTGAAGGCGACGGCGTGGTGAAACTCGGCGACATCGCGC